>CALRKH020000011.1:0-53622 GCA_943367855.1 Asaia bogorensis
GGTGTGCTATATTTCTGCCAGTCATATCTAGTATGTCAATGCTGATTTGTTGGTTAGCATATCCACTTGCTATATTCAGCACATTGGTAGCAGGGTTAGGGTAGGCCGATACTGTTGCTATGCTAGCCATAGTTGCTACAGATGATGTAGAAGGATGCTTAGGCAGAGTAATAGACATGTTTTCAGATGCATCACCACTGCTTGCGCCACCAACGCCATCAACTGCATTTACTGTCAAATAAAATTTCACATCTTCAGACCCAGTAGCAGGTGCTGTCCATACCATAGACTTAGATAGTGCGCCCGATATGGTACTTGATTGCTCCATTACTTCTATGCCAGATGAAGTGCGTTTAGCTACTTGTGCTGGCAAGCCTGCTGAGGCAAAACTACCTGCTTGCACTTGAGCTGTGCCTGTTCCAGATACTGATGATAGCTGGAATCCAAAAGCATTGTTGCTAGGGTGAGATGCTGTTACGGTTACAGTGTAGGTCATCCCTGCCACATACTTAGATACTTCCACACCACCTACAGAGTCTACTCTTATGTCTATAATGGGTGCTAGTGTACCTGTGTGGCAACCACCTCCGCCACAAGTGGTAGATGTTCCTTTAGCGCCATTGCGTAATCCTACACTTGAGGAGGCTCCGCTATTGTAACTTACTAATCCTGCATAACTAAGTCCACCAATAAGGGTAAATAGTAACATTCTTTTTTTCATCTTGAAAGTTTGGTTTTGGTTGATAAATAAATTTTATGTGTAAGTCGTTATCGACTAGCTAATTAATTGGTAGCAAATATTGTGCCGAATTTCTGACCGTATTATGACAAAAGGGCATTTAGCTAACTGCATTATAATTTTTGGTGTCTTTTGGTAGATATTATATTGATATTTAGTTAATAATATTGCAGAAATAAATTCCCAAATACTTAGTCTCAAAAACTAAAGTTAGCAATGTCATTAGCTTCTACTTTTGTCAAAAAGAGTAAATGCTACTCAAAGTATCATTGGCCTGCTAAAATATGCTTACGAACACAAGATAATTTAACCGGCATTATTTTACATACTGTCATGTTTTTTTGATTAATCTAATGTTATAATTCTGCGCATTGTGTAGTTATTTACTGCTATTAGGTGTGTTTTTTAAGCTCATACTCATCAATTAGAATTACTAATAGCGTAACTTAGTGTATTGATTTCTAAGATATGCGTTTAGCTGTTGCATTTGCCCTGTCAATTATTCTTCATCTAGCTGCTGCCACATGTTATGGTCAGGAGTTTTATCAATACGATACTTCTGTTAGGGTTACAGAAGGCAGTAGGCAACTATCATTAGCCTGGTGTGGTGGTTTCAATAACCCGCAGTTTGGTCAGGCCGATTTGAATAGAGATGGTAGGCAAGATTTAGTAGTGTATGAGCCAGGTTTGGGAGTTAGTACATTCATCAACAATGGTATAAGTAGCGGTGTTCCCATGTATAGCTTCGAGCAAAAATACGCGCTCAATTTCCCTCCTATAATAGACTACATGCAGCTGATAGATTACAACTGCGATGGTATAATAGATCTTTTTCAGCGTGGCAATGATGGCATTACCGTCTATAAGGGTTATTATAATTGGGCCAGCCAGTTGTCGTTTACGCTGTATAAGAGTCTATTTTACGACAATGACCCGTTTGCTGGTGGCTGGGCTAATACCTTCGTTAACCCCGGCGATATACCAGCTATAAAAGATGTAGATGGTGACGGCGATATTGATTTTGTAGCTTACTACATATCGGGTGGATACATGTATTATTACAAAAACCTTAGAGTGGAGCGAGGGCTATCTTGCGATAGTATAGTGGTGGAGCTTAAGGATAGATGCTGGGGTAAGGTGTATCAGGGTTTTTACAGATACCATACGCTTGGTTACTCTTGCGACAATTCTGGTTTGCGCCCAGGCGCCAAACCCACCCACTCTGGCAATACAATTTGCCTATTCGATTGGGATTTAGATGGCGATATGGATTATCTTGATGGTAACGTATCTTTCGATGAGATTACTTTTCTCAAAAATGGCAGGGTAGAAACAGGATATTCATTAGATACTATGATTGCTCAGGACACCACCTGGCAAGATGCTGGCAAAATGGTTAACATACCTACCTGGCCTGCTGCTTTCAATGTAGATATAGATCTGGATGGTCGTTCCGACTTATTAATATCCCCCAATGCCGGAGGTGGTGAAAACTACAAATCAATATGGTACTACAAAAACAACTCAACAGTTGGGGTTGGTAACTGGCAGTTTCAGTCCGATACTTTTTTAGTAGATAAAAGCATTGATCTTGGAACTGCTGCTTATCCTCATTTATTCGACTACGATAAAGATGGCAAGCTCGATCTAATAGTAGGTTCGGATGGCTATAGGCAAACTGGTGGTCAACTAGTAAGCAAACTCTGGTATCTACGCAATACAAGTGTTGGTGGAGTAGGCTCGTTTGAGGTGGAAAGCAGAGATTTTATGGGTATTGGCGCTCAATCGTTTAGAGGTGCTGCTCCCACTACAGGAGATATAGATGGAGATGGGAAAAGCGATTTGCTCTTAGGGCATGCCAATGGTACTATAACCTATTATAAAAATATTGCCACTTCGGAGTCTGTTATGCCCAACTGGCAGCTGGAGCAACTAGTGTTAAAAGATGAGACTGGCGCCGACATAAATAGTGGAGGAGCGGCAGCACCTGTTATTTATGACATAGACAAAGACGGTAGAAAAGACCTTGTAATAGGTAATGTTTATGGGTATTTAGTGTATTACAGAAATGTAAACACTACACCGGGCAGCGTCAAGTTGCAGCTTATTAAAAACCGATTAGGTAACGCTAAAGCCGATCCTATTCAGAATTTTGGCAATTATGCTGTGCCGTTTATTGGCAAAATTGAAGATACCAGTCAGGATTATTTGCTTTTGGGCAGCAATTCTGGTAACATTTATCAGTATAGTGGTTTTCAAAGTGGTGACACCACTGTCAATTATACATTAGTAAATGACCAATTCTCCTACATAGATACCATGTATAGCGCATACAAAAGCCCTGGTACGGAATATGGCGTTTATGGTAATAGAAGAACGGCAGTTACCATTGGCGATATAGACAACAGCGGTTCCTTTTCGCTTATCAAGGGCAACATAAGAGGTGGTTTGGAATTTTACAAGCGTAAAGTATACGTTGCCGAAACGGCTGATGTTAATAACAAAAACAGGCTTCTAGTTTATCCTAACCCTGCCAATAAATACCTAAATGTATCTTGGAGAGAGATATTAAGTGGCACTATTACACTACAACTTTATGATGCTGCAGGTAGAGCGTGTTTCCAAACTTCTCTGGCAGCAATAGCTGGTCAAACCCAAATCAATACCGACATGCTTGCGCCGGGTGTATACATTTTAGTGCTCACTGGTAGCAAAGACAGAATGTATAGTAAAGTAACTATCCTCAAATAGCTATTTGGTGTAGGGCTCATTATATCATATTGGGTATCTTTGTGCACTTATAAGTGTTAAATGGGAAACAATTACAGAGCAGTATTGCTTACTATACTCACTATCTCTGTCTTTACTATTGCTATTATTGAACTGACAGGCATAAGCCGAACAGCAATTTTTAGACCTTACAAAGGTGCCAAACAAGTATCATCAGCAACAGTTTTGCCACAGAAACCTAAAAACGAGCGAGAGCAGCAGGTGGCAGTGATGCAAAAAACCAGTATTCAGTTTTATGAGTCCAAATTCAATTTTGGAAAACATAAAGAAGGCGAAATACTGAAGCACACATTCAAATTCAAAAACACTGGACCTAATCCACTCATGATAGCTAAGGCCAGTGTAAGTTGTGGATGCACCGTGCCCACTTTTCCCAAAGAGCCTATACCACCTAATGCTGAGGGGGAACTTGTAGTAGAATTCAATTCGGACGGCAGAGAAGGTTTTCAGCAGAAAAATATAATTGTACATTCTAATGCTGTTCCCGACGCAGTACCAATTAGTATAGAAGCAGAAATTTATTAATGAGCACTACAGCTACTTCGCCATTGGCGGTAATAAAACAATATTTGTCGCTGGTCAAATTCAGCCACACCATTTTTGCACTTCCATTTGCTTGTATTGGTTTCACAGCAGGGGTGCTTTCGTTAACAGATGCTGGCATAGCCAATGCTTTTCAGTTTTCTTTATTGGTCAAGATGTTGTTGTGTATGGTTTTTGCACGTAGTGCAGCTATGGCATTCAATAGATACCTTGATAGACGTTTCGATGCCCTCAATCCACGTACGGCTCAGCGCGAGATACCCGCAGGTGTCATAAAGCCACAGCATGCACTTTGGTTCACCGTGCTCAATTGTGTGTTGTTTGTCATCACCACCTGGTTCATAAATATTGCCTGTTTCAGCTTGTCGTTTGTTGCATTATTTGTTGTGTTGTTTTATAGCTATACCAAGCGATTTACAGCACTTTGTCATCTTGTTTTAGGTGTTGGTTTAGCATTGTCTCCAATTGGTGCCTATCTTACAGTTACAGGTCAGTTTGCTTTGTTTCCGTTGCTTTTCTCTTTTTCGGTGCTTACTTGGGTTGCAGGCTTCGATATTATTTATGCTTTGCAAGATGAAGGTTTCGACCGTAGCCAAAAACTTCATTCTATTCCTGCTGCTTTAGGCGTAAGTCGAGCTTTAAACGTGTCTTCTTTGCTGCATGTTTTGTCAGCTGTTTTTGTTGTTTGGGCCGGTGTTGAGGGATCGCTCAATTGGGTTTATTGGATTGGTGTTGCTTTTTATATTGGCTTGTTGATTTATCAGCATACATTAGTAAAGCCAGGAGATCTGAGTAAGGTAGGAATTGCATTTGCCAACACCAATGGTATAGCAAGCGTAGTATTTGCCTCTTTTACTATTCTCGCTCTTCTGTTACGTTAGCCTTTCTATATACAATATTAGCCACCATTCGGCGTTTTATAGTTAGTTTTGATACCTAAGAAGTTTCGGAGTAATATGAGGATTTTGTCGTGTTTAGTAGCGTCGTTGTTTTTAACTGTAATGTCTTTTGCACAGCAGCTACCTATTGGTGGTTGGCGTTCTTATCTGCCATACAACTCTGCTAGGGGCATAGCTACCGATGGCAACATTGTTTATGTTGCCAATGATTTAGGATTCTCTGTCTATAATACGCTCAATCAACAGTTAGATGCTTATTCTAAAGTAGATGGTATGTCTGACATAGAATTGCAGTGCATCAGCTACGATTTAGCTACAGCTACAGCAGTGCTTGTATATGCTAATGGCAATATAGACCTATTCAAAAACGAGACATTTTATAATGTACCCGACTTCAAGATTAGAACTATAGCAGGTGCTAAAAACGTTTATGATGTGTTCACCAGAGCAGGTTTGGCATATGTCAGCACCTCAATAGGTGTGCTTGTAATAGATGTAGCCAAAGCCAAAGTAAAAGAGACTTATGAGTTTATCGAAAACAAACAAGTTATACCAGTATATTCTTTCAATAATGTGGGAGACTTCTTCTATGCTGTTACAAACAAGGGTATATACAAGGCGCCCATGTCGAGCAATGAGTTGCAAAACTTTCAGGCATGGACAAAAATTGACACTGCCAGCACCTACAGGTCTTCTGTAAGTTTCGGGAATACACTCTATCTTATAAGTGATACAGTAATGCATCGTTTGGTAAATGATACTGCTAAAGTTGTTTATACATCAGATGAGATAATAGTGAGTGTTGATGCTGATGACGCACAATTGTATTTGTCAGAGTACAACTTTGCCACATTCAATGGAACAGTTAGGATTTTTAACAATACTCCTTCCCAGATTAATTCTTACCTGTTGCAAAGTAAGGGAATCAACCAAACACTAAAAACCAATAACGGGACTACATGGATGGCAGACCAGTTTGGTGGTTTGTTTGCTATTCTACCTGACGGTGTTCAGAGTTATTATATACCTGTAGGACCATACAATTTCAACTCTTTCGATATTTATGCAAACAATGGAGAACTCTGGATAGCGCATGGTGGCTTCACAGATTCCTATATACCTCTTTACAACCAGTCTGGCGTTACACAATTCAAAGACGAAAAGTGGAAAAGCTATAGAGCAGGGTTGTATAGGCCATTCGATACACTATCAGATTTTTCTTTGGTGGTAAAAGATAAAATTGATGGAACTATGTATTTCGGTTCTTACACCAATGGCTTGTTTACCCTGAAAGAAAATGGTGATTATCAATTGCTCAACACCAATTCCATTTTCGACCCTAGCATTTCTATAGGTGCTGGTCGCAGACAGGTTGCTGGTCTGGCATTAGATAGTAAACGTAATCTTTGGGTGTCCACTATGTTTAGCTTCACCCAGCTATATGCCAAAACAGCCGATAGCCAATGGGTGAAATTTTACATTCCCAAAGCACAATTTGGCGGCCCGGTATTGGTAGATGACAACGACCAGATTTGGATGGCTAGTTATCCTGATGGTGGGCTAACTGTTTACAACCCAAATGGAACAATTGTAGACAAATCTGATGATACTTATTACAAGTTTGGCACGGGTAAAGGTTTTGGCAATCTACCGTCCAACAGTATCAACTGTTTAGCCAAAGATCAGAATAACAATATCTGGGTAGGCTCCACTAATGGAATTGGTATCATCAGCAATTGTAATGCTCCTTTCACTACTACTACCAATTGCGATGCCGATTTGCCAATTGTGCAATATGATCAATATGCAGGCTACCTTTTTGCAGGCAACAATGTTCGTGCCATAGCTGTAGATGGTGCCAATAGAAAATGGGTAGGTACAGACGACGGCGTTTGGTTACTTTCGCCCGATGCTGGTAAAATTGTTTATAGATTTACTATCGACAATAGCCCGCTACCGTCCAATAGAATTCAGAAGATAGCTATAGACCCCATTACTGGTGAAGTGTATATTGGAACAGAACAGGGTTTGGTAAGCTTTAGAAGCACGGCTACAGAAGGTGGCACAGCAAACAGTAATGTGCTCTTATTCCCCAATCCTGTGCCTTCCGACTACGATGGCACTATTGCCATCAAAGGCTTGGTGGCCAATGCTGATGTACGTATCACTGATATTAATGGACAATTAGTTTATCGCACCAAGGCTCTAGGTGGGCAAGCCGTATGGAGTGGCAAAGATTATACAGGTCGCAGGCCACAAAGCGGTGTGTATATGGTATTTGCTACAGATAATGCTGGCAATGAAACCTACACAGGTAAACTCGTTTTCTTGAATTAGAAAATGCTGCACAAGACAAATGGCATAGTGCTGAGATCTGTAAAGTATGGCGAAACAAGCCTGATAGTTACAGTCTTTACAGAGCAGTTCGGTGCACAACCATACATTTTGCAGGGCGTTCGCTCTGGCAACCGCAACAAAGCAGCTTATTTTCAACCGGGTATGTTGTTAGACTTGGTAGTCTATATGCAACAGCAAAAAGATTTGCAGCGCATCAAAGAGTTTCAGGCTGCTCATATATACCGTTTAGTTCACGACAATGTTACACGAAATAGTATCTTAATATTTTCTACAGAAGTGCTGCTAAGGTTATTGCCAGAGCGTGCTCCACTACCCGAATTATTCCAATTTGCATATCACTATTTTTGTCAGTTAGATGAGCTCCCTGCTCCAGATATTGCTAATCTGCCGCTTTATTTTTTAGTGAAGTGTGGTCAGCTATTAGGTTTTGAGCTGTTAGGGCGTTACACCCAGGATACGCCATTCCTGGACCTAGAATATGGCGGCTTTTCGGCGGCTCCTCCCCAGGCTGGTAGTTTGGTTACAAGCAATGATACGCAACTACTCAGCGTAATATTAGACGCAGAGGTGTATAACGAAATAGCTACACTACCTATGTTGGGCGAAGAAAGGTTCAGGTTGCTGGATTGGTATATTGCTTTTTTGCAGCTACACACACAGCATTTTGGCAACATTCGTTCTCTGCCAATACTGCGTGCAATTTTGCATTAGTTTCTTTTAGCTAGCAATGCTTCAGCTTTGGCAATGCTATCTGGTTTACCTACATCTATAAATGCATCACTGCTGTGGTCGTAACCTATAATTTGATGCTCCGATGCACTTTTTAGATACCAATCTATCATGGAGAATTTTCCTTTCAACGGACATTTTGCTATAAAAGCACCATTGAGCACTTGTATGCCACTAAAAGCAAATGGTGTTTTTACAGCAGTTTCTACTGCAATCTTCACCTCGCCTGTACCTACATTTTGCCATCCACTTAGTTTCATGTTTTCGTCAAACAATAATTGTCTCGACGATGTTCTATTCATTACAGCCAATGTAGCAGCTGCTTTTCGATTTTTGTGATGTTCTATTATTTTACCCAGATCTAGCGATGTTATGATGTCAGCATTCAGCACCACTATTGTTTCTTCTTGTTCAAAATATTGAGCAGCTTTCAGCAAGCCCCCACCAGTTTCTAATAGCATCGCTCTTTCGTCAGATATTTCATACTTACTGCCAAAGCCATTGTTGATGTTTAATGTCTCCTCTATTTGCGCTGCAAAATGATGTACGTTCACTACTACATTATGTATGTCGTATTGTTGTAGGTATCTAATGGCATGTTCTAGTAGTGGCTTGCCTGCTACGATGGCTAATGCCTTAGGTGCGTTTTCTGTAAAAGGTTTCAAACGTGTGCCAAGACCTGCGGCAAATATCATCGCTTTCATACAGCTGCAATTTAGTGTGTTTCCAGAGGCTTTCAGCATTTTACAATAATTGCTTCACTTGCCAACTACTATCTATTATATTTGTGTTGATTAATGGATCTGACGATGAAATTGAAGAATTATCTGCTTCTAGCTACTGCATTCTTTTCTTTACACAGCATCAATACGCATGCTCAGTTAAAGGCCAAGCCCAAATACAAAAGCGTAAAAAAAACTACTAAGCCAAAATCAACGGCAGTTTCGTTTTTTAGGCGACAGCTCAATGCTATGGCACGCACAGCCGGATTGCCAGGCGGCTTCGAGTCTATGAAGCAAACAGAGGTCGCTACTGGTATGTGGACCTGTAACAGAGATTTAGAAGGTTTTCTTCCTATGATTCAGGTACAAGCAGGCAATCCCAATGATAGGCTAATCCTTTCTGCAACATCAGTAGACCAACGTGCGCAAACTCATGTGAAAGATATGGAGTTGAATGGCTTGCCAGGCTTTCAGCTCAAAGATTCAGACCAAGACAAATCTTTACAATTTGACAGAACTAAGTACAACAGAATTATTAAGTACACTCGTACAGATAAGGTTAGTAGTATTGTTGTTACTCTATACTTTTTAGCAAGTAATAAAGCAGCTGCCTATGAACTTACTATTGAAGGTTGGCAACCTGCTGGCTTTTAGTCGATAAGTTTTGACAGACTTTTAGGTTCCAGACAATCTATAATGAAAAGACCGGCGCATATTGGCCGGTCTTTTTAATGGGTATAGTTTCATGTTGATTATTGCTCGTAAACCAATCTGACAATTTTAGTAGCACCGTCGGTGCCAATAAATTTACAGATGTAAAGCCCAGTGGCCAGGCTTTTGGGTAATGTTAGTGCTGTTTCTCCAGTAGATAATTTCCAGTAATTTACTTCTTTACCATCAAGGGTCATCATAGAAAGAGTACCAGTAGTGGCCGTATTTACAAATAACGCACCCTTAGTTGGGTTGGGGTAGGCGTGGAACATATCGGCAGCATCGGCATTGTTCACTACAGTTGGTCTTGCAGGAGTTACGTTTACCGTATGCAAGTCATATGTCATACCACATTCCTCAAATTTAATGTAAGTAACCACCGCACTACCAGCACTCACACCAGTTACCACACCCGAGCTAGCACCTACAGTTGCCACCGCATTGTTGGAGCTATACCAGTCGCCGCCGCTAGTAGTAGCAGATAGGGTAGTAGCCCCACCAGTCACCACCCCGAAGCGTTCACCGTAGCCACGGCATTATTGCTGCTGGTCCAGGTGCCACCCGAAGGCGAAGAGGATAAAGTAGAAGTAGTGCCTGCACAAAAAGCGAGCGAGCCAGAGAAGGCCGCAGGTGCAGGGTTAACGGTTACATTTTTGGTGGTATTGCATCCATTCCAATAGTGGTAAGTAATAGTTACATCACCAGCGGCAATACCTCTAACAATACCGGTAGCAGCGCCTACAGAACCTATGGCAGCATCAGCACTCGACCAGGTACCCCCACCCATAGGGTTAGAGAGGCTTAGGTTAGCGCCTTCACAAACGGCAGCAGCGCCAACAATAGCAATAGGTGTAGCATTGACGCTCACTACAGCTGTAAAAACATCAGTTCCAGCCGTGTAGGATATGACAACAGAGCCATTGGTGATGCCCGTCACCCCCCCCGTACTAGCATCTACGGTAGCTCTGGCGGCATTGCTGCTGCTCCAGGCTCCACCAGTAGTGTCAATAGATAGGGTAGTGGTACTACCTGTACAAACCAATCTGGTGCCCGAAATGGAAGCGGCCCAACTGGCGTTACCCCATACTAGTAGGATAATCAGAACTCCAAAAGAGAGTATATTCTTCATAAAGCGAAATTGTTTATTATGACAATGCATGGTGAATAATCAGTTAGTGATAAAATAGTTCAAGTAAAAGTAGTGTTGCAGCCCCAATGACTAGACCGAAACTTTTTAAACGGTCAATATTTTTTGTAAACGGTAGTAAATGCACCTTTTACGGGTACTTCTTTCACACATATACAGACTATCTTTACCACAATATTTTCATTATGCGCATATTAAAATTTGTATTATTAGCAGTCTTACCTTTTTCGGCATTAGCTGGAGGCAAAGAAGCTGATAAAAAAAAGTGGGATGTAAATAATCCTGGAGCTCCTGGAAAAAACATAGAATTTACTGTTGATGAAGGCACATGGATGAATCTTGATGTATCTCCAGATGGTAAACAAATAGTTTTTGATTTGTTGGGCGACATCTACATTATGCCAATTGCAGGTGGCGACGCCAAATTGATTAGAGGTGGTATGGCTATGGAATTGCAACCACGCTTTAGCCCAAACGGAAAGCAGATTTTATTTACATCAGATGCTGGAGGTGGAGATAACATTTGGGTGATGAACCTAGATGGTAGTAATGCTCGTCAAATCACTAAAGAAAATTTCAGATTACTCAATAATGCGGTTTGGATTGACGATAACTATATAGTAGCCCGAAAGCATTTTACATCTACTCGTTCGCTTGGTGCTGGTGAGTTGTGGGTTTATCATGTAGCAGGTGGTAGTGGCTTGCAGCTTACAACTCGCAAAAACGATCAACAAGACCTTAACGAGCCTAGTGTCTCTCCCGATGGTAAATACATATACTATTCCGAGGACGTTTATCCGGGTGGTTATTTCCAATATAACAAAGACCCCAACAACCAGATTTTTGTCATCAAAAGATATAGTCGAGAAGACGGCTCTATAGATCTGGTTACTGGTGGTCCTGGCGGTGCTGTTCGTCCTCAAGTAGCACACAATGGCAAACTTTTAGCTTTTGTGAAACGGGTGCGCACCAAAACAGTATTGTACATCAGAAATCTCGAAACTGGCGAAGAATGGCCAATATTCGATCAGCTTACAAAAGACCAACAAGAGGCTTGGACCGTCTTCGGTATTTATCCCGGTTTCGCTTGGATGCCTGGCGATAAAGAAATTGTAATTTGGAGTGGTGGAAATTTAAATAGAATCAACGTAGAAGGTAAAAACGAAGCAACTATTATTCCATTTACCTGCAAGGTCAACCAAAGAATTACAGATGCTGTTCGCTTTCCTCAAAATATAAATGAAGACGAGTTTACAGTCAAAGTAATTCGTAATGCAGTAACATCACCCGATGGCAAAACACTTGTCTTCAATGCGCTGGGTAGACTGTACAAAAAACAATTACCAGATGGCAAAACTGTTAGGCTCACAAATGCCAACATACAAGAGGCAGAACCTTCTTTCAGCCCAGATGGTAAGCAGATAGTTTACGTTACCTGGAACGATACACTAACTGGCTCCATATGCAAGTTGAATCTCGATGGCAAATCAACTCCTATCACGCTCACTCAAAAGCGTGGGCTTTTTCGAACACCTTCTTTCTCGGCCGATGGCAAGTACATTATTTATTCTAGAGAAGGTAGCGACAATGTAATGGGCAATACTTTTACTGTTCGTCCTGGCATTTATCGCATGGCAGCTACTGGTGGTGCCGAAACCTTTATTACAGACAAGGGGGAAGCGCCTGTGTTTAGTGCCGATGGCGAGCGCATATTTTATCAGGCTGGTGGCGGTTTAGATAAGTCGTTTTCTAGCTGCAATCTTCAAGGCAATGAGGAGCGCGCGCTCTTCAAAAGTAAATATGGCCAGCAGTTTACAGTCTCGCCAGATGGTAAGTGGGTAGCATTTGTACACCTGTTCTCTGTTTATGTTGCAGCTTTCCCTCAAACAGGCAAACCTATAACTCTGGGCGAAGATGTAACAGAGATACCACTTAAAAAGGTTTCTAAAGATGCTGGTATCAACTTGCATTGGAGTGCCAACAGCAAACAATTGCACTACACCTTGGGCGAACAATACTACACTGTCAATCTCGAAGATAGATTCGAATTCATTTCTGGAAAGCCAGACTCTTCATACGTTCCTCCAGCTAAAGGTATTGCTGTAGGCCTTACTGCCAAAGCCGATAAACCCAAAGGTATTATTGCGCTTACTAATGCTATCATTATTACAATGAATGGCAACAATGTTATAAAGAATGGCACAGTTTTAGTAGAGGGTAATACCATAAAAGATGTGGGCTACAAAGTAGATATTCCAGCAGGAGCCACTGTCATCGATTGCAAAGACAAGGTAATCATGCCTGGTTTTATAGATGCACATGCGCATGTAGGTCATTTTCGCTCTGGGCTTACCCCCGATAAACATTGGCCTTATTTTGCCAATCTTGCCTATGGAGTCACCACCACACACGATCCTTCCGCTAATACCGAAATCACGTTTGCCCAGGCCGAGATGGTTAAATCAGGGCTTATGACTGGGCCTCGCATATTCTCTACAGGTACAATATTGTATGGAGCCGATGGCGATTTCAAAGCTGTTATCAACTCTTACGACGATGCACTAAGCGCCCTCCGTCGCACCAGTGCTTTTGGTGCCTTTAGTGTCAAGAGCTACAATCAGCCTCGCCGCGAACAGCGCCAGATGGTCATTGAAGCAGCTCGAGAGCTTAAGATGGAGGTTGTACCCGAAGGTGGATCTTTCTTTTACCACAATCTGAGTATGATTATGGATGGGCATACTACTATAGAGCACAATATACCAGTCGCACCTTTATACAAAGATGTTATCGAACTCTGGAAAAACTCTGGTACTGCCAATACTCCTACACTTATAGTTAGTTATGGGTCGCTAAGTGGTGAGTATTATTGGTATCAGCATACCAATGTATGGGAAAAGGAAAGACTCTTAAGGTTCACTCCTCGTTCGGTTATAGATACGCGTAGTCGTCATCGCATAATGGCACCCGAAGAAGAGTATCAAAATGGGCACATGTTAGTTGCCCGTAGTCTTAAAAAACTAAATGATGCAGGTGTCAAAATCAATATGGGTGCTCATGGTCAAATTCAAGGTATTGGTGCACATTGGGAAATATGGATGATGACACAAGGTGGTATGACTCCTATGGAAGCTTTACGCACAGCTACTATCAATCCCGCACAAAGCTTGGGCTTAGATAAATGGGTAGGCTCTCTTGAACCCGGCAAATTGGCCGACCTCATCGTACTTGATAAAAATCCATTACTGGATATCTATAACACGGAGTCTATAAAATATACTATGGTTAATGGTCGTTTATTTGATGCCGAAACTATGAATGAAGTAGGTGCCAACCCCAAAAACAGAACTAGATTCTTCTGGGAGCTCAACCGCAATGCTGAGTCTTTCCCTTGGCACGAAGACGCTATAGAGCTAGGCGACTAATATCATCGCTACCTGTTGAGTAGAATCTTTAAGTAAAACGACGGCTTACTAAGCTGTTCACGCAAGTCCATATCTGTAAACATACAACTGATTGTATTGCGCAGAGATGGACTTTTGTGTGCTTTGTTCACTACAAAGTTGAATAGCCATGGATATTTGCACAGTCTTTGCAACGTTGTGCTTATTCTCAGTTCATCTCCTAGTCGCTTATACAGCACATCATCATACTGCTGCTTTAGGTAACTAGCGCTGTAATTATTTGTACTTCTTGCCTCTTTTATAGCCCATGCAGCCAGCATGCCGCTATACAATGCATTCCCAATTCCCTCCCCGCTGAAAGGGTCTACCAGGCACGCCGCATCACCACAAAGTAGATAATTGTCTCCGCTCATTAGTTGTCTTTCAGTACCAAGTGGCAATCCCCATCCTTGTATCTTTCCTTCTAGTTGTGCTTGGGCAAATCTTGGCGCTATGTCTTTATTGTTTTTTATAGCATCAGTCATCACTTGTCTCAGGTTTATCTTCCTTTTTCTTATCTCTTCCGATGCTACACCTATTCCCACATTCGCCATGCCATTGGGCAATGGAAATATCCATAAATACCCAGGTAGCACCTCTGGCAGAAAGTGTAATTCTATATAGTTTTCTTCATGCATGCCTTTCACGCCACTATAATACCCTCTTAGCCCCACTGCATAAGCTTTTTCATTTATGCTCGCATTCACTAGTTTTTTACGCACTATGCTTTTATCCCCATCAGCCCCTATTAGCATAGGTGCGTGTACTTTGCAGATGTGTCCTTCATTGTCTATGAACTGTACAGTTACACCCTCCGCTTGTTTATCTAGCTCTTGCACATTGGCGCCCTCATATATCTTACAATGTGCCGATAACTTCATTTTCTCGTACAAGAAATTATCGAGCACCATTCTGGGCACAGTAAACCCTGGAGCCTTACTCGTTGGTGTCCTTTTAGGATCAAAGGGTATATCCAATGCTTTCCCATTTGGAGCTACAAACTTTATGCCCCACGATGGTAGGTATTCATCAGCTGTCGATAGTATTTCTTTCAGCCATTCACTATTGGCTCGGTTTATAACAAGTGCCGTCTTTCCACTACAAGCATCCCCACACACCTTATCTCTGGGGAAGGTCTCCTTCTCTATCACTACATGTTCTATACCTGCCTGAGAAAGAAAAAAGGAAGCTCCGGCTCCTGCTGGGCCTGCACCTATTATTATTACTTCTGTTTCTATCTTAGTCTCCACGTCCCAAATATAGCAGCCTTTATAAATTAACAGCCAATCCTAATGGTATTTATCTTTGCAGCATAAATATGTTGCGTAGCTCGGTTATTATTCTGTTGTTTTTATTTTCATCATTGTCAGGCTTTGCTCGCTTACAAGGTGGTGCATTTATTGATTCCCTTGTCAAAAGGCTACCTGCTTTAAAGGACGATACTGTTAAATGCAATGTACTTCACCTCATATCCGACCGTATAAAAGAGATAGACCCAGCACAAGGCATAGCTTATGCTAACGAACAAAAACTACTTTCCGAAAAGCTTGGTTACACTCGTGGCATAGCTATGGCATACAGAGATATTGGTGCCAATTATCAATATCAGGCCAATTTTACCAATGCACTAGAAAACTACAATCATGCATTAAACACGCTTGGCAATAATAAAAAAGACAATGACCTCTATTGGCATTTGATAGGCCATATGGCTGTCGTTTATCAAGAGTTGGGCATGTATCCCAAAGCGCTGGAATACCATTTCAAAACATTGGAGTACGATAAGCAAAAAGGCGAGCCATATAACCTGGCTTCTTCTTATGGTAATATCGCCATTGTATATATGGAGATGAAAGATTACGACAAAGCTATGGAGTTCAATCTCCGCTCCCTTAGTCTTTTTCGTACAGCTGGCGATACCGAAGGTGTTGCTCACACACTCGGCAATATTGGTAACATTTATACAGCTCGTGCCAATTATCGTCAGGCATTAGATTATGATACTAAAGCGCTCAACCTCTTCAGAGAAACAAAAAATGTTCGTGGTGTAGCTATCAATCTTGGTAATATTGGGGAAGTCTATTTTTTTGCTGCCAAACAATTAGTATCAGGTGGTGATGCTGGTTTTCTACCTTCAGGCAATCAAAAAATGTTTGTAGATAATGCCATCTATTATCTTCAGCAGGCTTGCGATTTAAGCCACTCAATTGGCGAAATGCAAAATCTCTTGGAATTTAGCCAGTTCCTTGCAGATGCCCACCAGCTATCAGGCGATAGCACCAATGCGCAGCGTTACAGAGCCGATTTTCTCCGCATTCGCGACTCAGTATATTCTCTAGATAAACAAAGTAAACTTCGCGATTTACAAAAAGCTTCAGATACCACAGTTCACAAGGCTGCTACAGCTTTAGGCACACTTTCTACTACCAACTCTTATAGTACTTATTACACCATAGTAGCTATAGGGCTTGTTGTAATTGTTGGTGTTATCGTTGTTTGGCTACGCAGCCGAGCTAAACAGTAACAGACTTCGCCTGCTCAACTTGTTCTTTTACCATAGGTGCCACCTTTGTGGCAAAGAGCTGTATGGAATTCATCTGTCGCTCAAAGTCCGCAGTGCTAGATATACATTGCGCCAGAAACCTCGAGTTGCCAAAATACTTTTGTTCAGCTATCATTTTGTTAGCCACATGCTCTGGGCTCCCTACCAGTAGCGAACCTCCATTTCCGCACATATAGTCAAACTGTGCTCTTGTCATAGGTTGCCACCCTCGCTCTTTGCCCACTCTATTCATCACCGCACTATATATAGGCCAGTATTCATCAGCTGCTTGCTCATTGCTTGCCGCCACATACATATGCTGGTTAATGGCTAATTGCATTTTACGCTCATCATGCCCAGCTTTCAGGTAGGTTTGTTTATACAAATTGGTAAGTTGGGTAAACTGCACTGGGTTGCCACCTAGTATAGCTACTGTTAGGGGTAGCCCTAGGGTAGCTGCGCGCACCACCGAGCTGGGTGTGCCACCCACTGCTATCCATATAGGTAGTTTGCTTTGTTTTGCTCTGGGATATATGCCTGCTCCTTCTATAGAGGCTCTTAGCACACCTTTACTGCGCACCACTTCATGCTCATTTATTTGTAGCAGCAGCGCCAGTTTTTCGCTAAACAACTCGTTATAGTCGTCAAGTTCATACCCAAACAATGGAAACGACTCTATAAACGAACCTCTCCCAGCCATTATCTCAGCTCTCCCGTTCGATATTAGGTCTAGCGTAGCAAAGTTTTGATACACTCTTACTGGGTCAGCCGAGCTTAGTACTGTTACTGCGCTCGATAGTTTTATCTTTTTCGTTACACTTGCTATACCTGCTAGCACTACTTCTGGTGCCGATACTACATAGTCTGGTCTGTGGTGCTCTCCTAGTGCAAAAACATCTAATCCCAATTCGTCTGCTAGCTTAGCTTCTTCTATTAGTTGAGCCACTCTTTGTTGTGCATCTATAGCCCCACCGCTCAGGTGTTGCACAGCTACTTCGCCAAACGTACTTATACCTATTTCCATGCACACAAAATTGCAACTTTCATTCCGTCAGTTACTTATCACCCAATCATCACCACTTATATACCTCCCTTCGCAACAGTTAAAGTGATGTTAATCCGATTCTTTTTATAGTACTATGTGTTGCATAGTACCAATTAGTGCATACTTTTGTGTGGTAAATAGTTCCTGTTATGGACAGTAAGATAAATATAGAAAACACGCAGAGCCAAATGCGTCGGGGTATATTAGAGTTTTGTATACTCTCTGTTATCAGACGCGGTGAGGCTTATCCAAGTGATATAGTAGAAGAAATGCGTGCATCGCATTTGCATGTGCTTGAGGGCACACTATATCCATTGCTCACTCGCCTCAAAAACGCAGGCCTACTCACTTATCGCTGGGTAGAAAGTAGCTCAGGGCCTCCACGTAAGTACTTTTCACTTACTGACGAAGGACTAGAGTTCTATAAAAAACTCGAAGACACCTGGGACGAATTAGCGACAGCTGTCTACAAAATCAAAAACAAAACAGAAGACCAAACAACTACAGATTCAATATAACTAACCACCAAAGCAACTATAATGGAAAAAGTTATCAACATAAATTTTCAGGGTAGGGTAATACCTATTGAGGAGTCTGCATATGTGGTGTTGAAGCAATACATCGATGGGCTTCGTCGTCACTTTGCTGCCGAAGAAGGTGCCGATGAAATCGTTAACGATATAGAAAATCGTATTGCCGAGCTACTTTCTGCAGTGCTCAAACAAGGTGCGAGTTGCATCAACATAGCCGATCTCAATGCCGTAATGGACAGCATAGGTAGGGTAGAGGAGATAAAAGCTGCCGAAGGCGAAACAGAGCAAGACAAAAAAGATTCAGGCAAATCATCGCACAATACCAACACAGCATCTACTTCGCCTCTAGCCGCCGATGGTTTTTATCGCAATGCCGACGATAAACTGATTGCAGGTGTGTGCAGTGGCATCGCGGCTCGTATGAGCTTCGATCCTGTCATTGTCAGGGTGCTATTTGTTATTCTAGGTAGCATCACTTTCTGGGCATATCTCATTCTTTGGCTCATTGTTCCTTTGCGTAGTCTCAACCAAAATATCACCAAGCGTCTTTATCGAAATCCCGACGATAAAGTGATAGCTGGTGTTGCTGGTGGTTTAGCAGAATATTTTAAGTTTGCTAGTTGGAAGATTCGTCTCATTTTTATCTCTCCAGTTGTTTTATCCATCCTTTTCGACACTATCGACTTGTTTTCTTGGCATGGCGATGGTTTAATAATGGGGTCGTTTGGTGCTTCCATATTTATGCTCTATATCATTTTGTGGATAGCCGTTCCATATGCACTCACTACTACTGAGCGTATGGAAATGAAGGGCGAAAAAATTGATCTCAATTCTATCAAGGCTTCTTCACAGGCACGCACTCAGGCACCTATCAACAATAAGGTAGGCTCACTTATTGGCAGAACCTTTGCAGTCATTTTCAAGGTGTTCTTCATGGTCATATTAGGCACAGTAGCCATTGCTTTGTTTGCTGCGCTCATTGCTGTTACTATTGGTGGTGCCACATTAGCTCCTTTTTCTGGCTTTTTCTTGCACAGCTATCAAGACTATATCTTGGCATGGGTAGGCATTGTTTTTACAGTCGGCATTCCAGTTCTGGCACTTATTGTTTGGTTAGTGCGTCGGCTTATGGGTGTTAAATCTCGCAGAAACTATCTAGGTTATATATTCTCTGGTCTTTGGATCATCGGATTGTTTTGCGCCATTGCTGCTATTGTCAACATTGCTTCAGAGTTCCGCTTCCAGGGAGCTTCAGACGATGAAATGGCTATACAACAACCCTCAGGCAATAAGTTGTATGTCAATGTGATGCCCCGAAACTTCACTGGGCAACGTAAGTTTGGTTTTGGCAAATGGAATATTCAGGATGAAGATTTCGACTTCATTGATGGCGACACTATGTGGCTCAATAATATTAGGGTCAATGTAGAGCGTAGCGACGATGCTCAGTATCATATGTATTTTGCACGCACAGCTCGTGGTCATTCGGAAACTGCCGCAAAAAATACTGCCGAAAAAATCAACTTTAGCATCACACAGCAAGATAGTGTCCTCACTTTATCAAGTGGTTTCCCTATTAGTATCCGAGACAAGTTTCGCAATCAGCGTGTGCTACTTACCATAGCAGTGCCAGAAGGTAAAGGCATATACGTAGCCAAAGAAGTAGATGATTTTCAGTGGTACTCTGTTACTACTGGCCCTAAGGGAATTAGATATAGAGAGCATTTTCGCGATGGGCAACGATACGATACTGAAACCGACTATACTATGACCGCCAAAGGCCTAAGAGCTGCGGATGGCAGCATTACCAGAGTTATTAAAGACGATGATGATGACAGTGACGATGAATAATTAATTTGAATCAATGTGGAGCTATCTTTATCGATAGCTCCACTCTTTTTTATAGCTTCGCCATCTATTTATGTACACCAAACAGGAAAGGTCAAAAAATCGCGAAGAGTTCTGGACAACTTTTGGTCTATACATGAAGCCTATCCCAAGTGCTTTCGGCAATAAAGTCAATTGGGTCAATTACAAAACAGGCATACAAGGCATTACCTTCAAGATGGATGCAAATGAAACACAAGCTAATATAGCAGTGGTTTTTGCTCATCCAGACTCCGATAAATGTTTGGCTCAGTACTTGTTGTGGCATCAATTCAAATCTGCTTTTCACATTGCCATGAGCGAAGATTGGATTTGGGAAGAAGGTACTAGCACAGCTAGCCAAAGACTTACGCTCAGTATTTCTAAATCTTTACATTTAGTAAATGTCAATAATCGAAATCATTGGCCTGAAATAATTGCATTCTTCAAGCAAAGAATAACTGCGCTCGATGATTTTTGGTGTTCTATTAAACCAGGCTTCGAAGATTAGTTATTGCTTTCACCGCTCATATAGCTTCGCCTGCTTGTCTGTTAAAAAACTAGCACTTTATTAGTAGGTGCGCTCAAATTTTCGTATATTCGTTTCTTTTCTATATAAGCCTTCATGCTCAGAGGTTTATACATAATCTTGTAGTGTCATTTGTTATGAAAGTAGGACTAATTGGTTTTGGTAAAGCTGGTAAAGCAGTCGCTTCAGTAGTGTTGCAAAGCGATGATTTTGAATTACAATGGGTGTTGCGCCGCTCAGAGATGCTCGAAGATAGATCTGTCTCCGAGTTTCTAGGGCTCAGCAGCAACACCAATGCATTCATCAAGTCCATAGGCCATGTAGATATTGCTAACTTTTTTGACCAGCACCCTGTAGATGTTATTATAGATTTCTCTCCTGCCGCTACTATTCATCATTATGGCTCTGCTGCTGCCGAAAGACATATTAATATAATATCCGCAGTTTCTCACTACACCACTGTCGAGCAAGAATTGCTGCACACATTGGCAAAGAAAACTGTTGTCTTTTGGTCTCCTAATATTACACTTGGTGTCAATTATCTACTCTTTGCTGGCAAATTCCTCAAAAAAATTGCCCCATGGGTAGATATTGAAGTAATTGAAGAACACTTCAAACAAAAAGAAGGGGTATCGGGCACTGCTATCAAAATAGCTGAAGCGCTTGAAGTAAACGTCACCGAAATCAATTCTGTAAGGGCTGGTGGTATAGTTGGTAAGCACGAAGTCATTTTCGGCTTCCCCTATCAAACAGTGCGCCTCATTCATGAGTCTATTTCTAGAGAAGCCTTTGGAAATGGTGCAGTATTTGTAGCCCGCAATCTCGTAAACAAACCTAATGGCTTTTATACTTTCGAGGATATACTATTACCATATTTCGCAGCTCAGCAAAACTAGTTTCTTAGTCTTCGCTCCTTCTGCTAATCAGTATCTTGTCTATCCGCATTCCGTCCATATCTACAGCCTCTATGTAGTATTCTTGCCAGCCAAATCGCTCGCCAAGTGCAGGTATGCGCATAGCCACATGTAGTAGCAGTCCCGCTACTGTGTTGAAGTTGCGCTCTGTGGGGTCGTCATCTTCTTCACTTATGCCAAAGTAGTTCAGTAATTCAAAATAAGGATATTGTCCATCTACCAACCAAGAGTTTTCATCACGCACTGTTATGTTATACTCTTGCTGCAGGTTTTCCGACACATCACCTACCAATGCGTCTAATATATCATCCATCGATATCAGCCCTTGCATGCTCCCATATTCATCTACTACTATGGCATGGTGCATCCTTGTAGCCCTAAATCGTTCTAGCAATTTATACGCAGGTGTGTTCTCGTGTATTATTAGTGGCTCTTTCACAAACTTACTTAGGTCAAAGAGTTTGTGCTCCATATCGGCAGCAAATAGTTCTTTTACATTCACTATACCTACTAACTTATCCAGCGTCCCATCTGCTACTGGATACATAGAGTGCAGCTCTTTATTCACTCTTTTGCGCACAGCCTCCATATCGTCGCTTTTGTCTATCCACGATATTTTGGTCCTGTGAGTCATCAACTCCGATGCTTTCCTATCTCCTAACGAGAACACCCTATCTACTATAGAGTGCTCAATTTGTTCTATCTCACCCACATTAGCTCCTTGTCGCACTATAGCTTTTATCTCCTCTTCAGTCACTTTGTCTTCAGAGTTGTCTTTTATGCCAAACACTCTTAGCACCAGGTTATTTGTAGCAGTGAGCAACCATATAAAAGGAGAAGCAATTGACGAAACTGTAGTCATGGGTCTGGCCATCACCATAGCTATCTTTTCCGGATACAGCAATGCTATTCTTTTAGGTATCAGTTCTCCTAATACTATCGAAAAGAACGTCAATATCACTACCACTGTAGCCACAGCTAGGCTATGCGCATAAGCAGCTATAACAGATATTTGCTCATATACTAATACTAGGTCGCTAGTTATTTTTTCTCCACTAAATATACCAGTCAATATACCTATCAGTGTTATACCTGTTTGTATAGCCGATAGAAATTTAGTCGGGTTATTGGCAAGTTCCAGCGCTTTCCGGGCATTGCCATTACCTCGTTTAGCAGCTGCTTCCAGCTTATATTTTTTTGATGATATCAATGCCACTTCGCTCATAGAGAATACTCCATTCAGCAATATCAGTAGCAGTATTATAATGATCTCCATGTAGTTACGGTTGCCGCACAAGCAAATGTACTAAGCCTTTGCTACCCAATGGTAACTCAGTCGCAGTTTTAACCAATATTGTTAAATGTCACATCTTACCATAGCATGCTCAGCTTGTGCATCTTCCAAAGCACATATACTACCACTATTCCTATGCCCAGCAATATGAGCAGCAATGGTAATATCGGATTTCCTTTTTTCTTGAAAGGGTCATTTATATTGATGCGTGCACCCGGTGGCAAACTTGCTAGGTGTGTCAATGTTCTGCCAAAATGTATGTTTATTTTCACTTGTGCGTTTATTGCCCAGCCGTTGGCGTCTAGTATTGGGGCTAGGTTGCGCTTCCTCAGCTTCACATAGGCTAGTATCATAGATGGTCCAGAGATCAACAATAATACGCCCGCCACCGCAAACGGCATCTCATACCATGGCAATTTTAAGAAACCAGTTACCATTGCCGTCACCACAGAGCCTATTGCACCTAGTGCCAACCCTATGGCAGCGAAAATACCTGCAAACTTTGCCACGTCAAAAGGCGCTACAGGTGCTGCCTTTTTTTCTTGTGTCTCTTTTATTTTATCTGGTGCTTCTTCTATACCTTTTGTCAGGTTAGCAGTGCTTTTTTCATCTGCAGCACTGGCAGCTTTGTTTATTTGTGCCTCCACAAACTTTGATACACGCCTATACGGTGCAAAAAACGCCTGTCTGATGCTCACAGGGTTTTCTGTAATCTTTATCACTGTAGCATCCCAGTCTTGCCCACTACGGTCATAAAATATAGCATTCCTGCCCACCATCAGGTCATCTACATCTCCATTGGTCATGGCAGCTACTATGGTCATCTTTTCATTTGTCGCTTTCGATACACAGTCGCAATACACCAGATACATACCGCTATGTATTGCTAGCTCTCCTAGCTTACCCATATCCCGCACTTTCACACACAGGTCACAGCTTCTTTGGTCTATGTATAGTGTCCCCGCCTGAAAGACAGCTTTATTCCCAGGCTCATAAAAGTCATAAAACGTCACAAAGTTCCTCAGCAGCTGCCCCAGGTCTCTGTGGTAGCGCACTAGTTTATCTACCAGCATTATGCTGTTAGCTTCTGCTTCCACAGCTTTATCAGCAGCTATTTGTTGGGTTAGCTCTTCTTTTATATTGCTGCTTAGCAGCTGTTGCACACGCTCCAAGCCTAGTTGCTCCACTATGCCACCAGCCTTAGCTGCCATCCATGCCTCATAGGGTGCAAATTTCGCACCAATTTCCAGCCACTCTTTTTCTGTTAACTGGTCTTTTCCTGGCAGCAGCACAGCCACTGTTTTACTAGCCAGTGTAGCTACGGCTGCTTGCCATGCAGGGTTCACGCCATTGTGTAGAGGCAATGTTCCATCCATTTTCACAGTAGCTATCGGGTATCCAGCTATCTCATCTATGCACTCCACTAGGTTTTTATTGGTTATTGTCTCCACTCTTGCAGCCTTTAGGTTCAGAGCCTCTGTACTTTGTGGGTCAAATGCCGCTAGTTTGCATCTCAAAAAGTAATCTTCTACTTTCTCTTTTAGCAACTTGTAATTGTCATATGCTGCCGCAGTTTCCCCACCTAGAGGTAAGATCTTAGCCATGTTTGCTGCCAGTTGTCCTTGCCAGCCCGCATATTGCTCGCACGCTTCAAAGAATGAATTGATATGCTCTAGGTGCACGCCTGTTTCTCCATTCCTATCCGCTACAGATCCTAAACACTTCATTATTTCATGTATAGCTTGCACCTGTGCCTCATTGCCAGCTACAGATAGTTCTGTTATGATGCCATCACCATTATATTTAGTGCCGGCAAATATCTTCACCATATCTGTAGTGTCTGCTACACTCAGGCTATTGTCTTCTCCTTTCCCTAGGTTCCTCAGTATCGCCTGTGCCGACTCATACAGTGTCTTGCCTTCCTCAGTTTGCACATTTATGGCCGATAGTGAAAAACTGTTGTTTTCCTTCAAAAGCTCGTCAGCATTATTCAATAAACCCACTATCCATTGCACAGCAGCTATTATTTCAGGCACACGTATTTGCCCGTCATTGTTGGTGTCTATTAGCTTCAGTGTGTTGTGGTCTATCTCCAGGTTGTCCACCGGGCAACTAAGAGCAGTCCATAACTTTTGGTCTAGCTCATGCAGATGTTTCAGGTCCGCACCTGTCTCTATATTCACTCTTTTCACACCTCCTATGGTCGAGAAGTTCCAGCTGTGATGATTAGACCTCATAATAATTTCTTTTATAGCCATAAAGCTAGCAACTACTATCTAATATCCAAAGTTACACCTCCGTTAATGCACTAGTGGTTCGTCCCAAAACAAAAGAGCTACCTCTTCCGAGATAGCTCCATTATTTCATTATGGTTGATAGCCCCTTTTATTGAGACACTGCCGTAGATGCCGTTTGCTCTTGTGCCAGCACACTCATTACTTCCTTATAGTTCTTCCAGTCTGTGTTAGGGTGCGCCTGTTTCAATGCACTACTGATCACTACCGATCTAAATGTTTGTGTTCCAGGGAATGATGGAGTTGTACCATTTACATTAGTATACAATATGTCAAAACCACCTGTAAATATTGCATAGTTAAACATAGTGCCATTCAGTACGTCTGGCAATGGTCTCCAAGAGCCATCGTCATATTTTATAAATATTTGTACCGATCCGTAGTTGTATATATCTGCTGTTATATCAGACAAGTTGAACTGTGCATAATAGGCGTTATCACCCGATGAAAATGACCAGCTCGATACTGTGAATGCATCTTGTGCACGCACATTGGCATTGCCTGTTGGCCCTTGTGGTCCTTGAGGCCCTTGTGGGCCAACAGGTCCTGTTTTAGTACACCCTGTAAATACCAATGTGCCGGCTGCTAGCATCAATAACAATAATTTCTTCATATTCTGTGTTTTGTACACTTTTGTTTTTGTGTGTGGTTAGATAATGTATGTTCCTTTATTCTGCCCGCAGGCTTCTTTATATTGCTACAAACAAATTTGATGCCACAATTGCCAATTCAATCTATTGCCAATTTCTTAAAAAAATCTAAAAGCCCCAAATCTCATTACCTTTCTCTACACTTGCCACCACTACTAGCTCAATGAAGATACTGGTGTTTTTACATCGTGGTAAAACAAGAATTGCCATTGCTTTTCCCTGCCCTCGGCAGCATACTTTTCTCTCACTGCTAGTGCTTTTTTGCCATCATAGTCATACTTAGCCACATACTTCACTTTCATTTGTTTCAGTTGTGGTGCCTCATCTCCCCCAAAGAATATACCTCCATCCGCATCATTAATCACATATACTATATGCTCTTTGCAGTGTCCGCCCGTGTGGTAATAATTGATGTATTCATCTATCTCGCCAGCTTCTCCGTCTAGCCACCTTATTTGCCCCAGCGCCAGTAGCGGCTCTATGTCCTCCGGATGATACGACGGTAAACCTGTTGCCAGTGCATAGTCAGCCTCTGGTCTGTAGATGCAGTATTCAGCATTCGGAAATGTTGGCTTCACCATGCCATTTTCGTCTATATAAGTTAGGCAGCCAGCATGGTCTTTGTGTAGGTGCGATAGTAATACCTTCGTCACCTGTTCCACTTTATAGCCGCAGCTTTCCACATTAGCATGTATCTGCAATCGTCCATCCGCATTCCTGAACCCTAATCCAGTATCCAGCACCAGCACATCTCGCTCTGTTACTACCAAAAACGGTTGCACCTCTACCAATAGTGAGCCTATAGGTCTATCGGTCAACTCATCTACCGCTGGGTCAAATGGTACGAATACCTTATCATGACCAATCGTAAACACACCCTCCGACAAAGGAAAAATTGCTGCCATGCAGCAAAAATAGGGCTTATACTGCTTCTACTCTTTTATCTTATCAACACTTGCCTGTCAGCGTCTAGTCGCACTAGAATAAATATCAATATACTAAACGACAATAACGAAGAGCCTCCATAACTCAGTAATGGCAGTGTGATGCCTATTACTGGGGCCAGCCCTATGGTCATAGATATATTGATGGCGAAGTGAAAGAACAATATACAAGCCACACAATAAGCATATATCCTTGTGAAGTCCGATCGCTGCCGCTCACCCAAGTATATGATCCGCAGCATCAGCGATACATACAGCACTATAAGCACCGCACTTCCCGCAAAGCCAAACTGCTCACCAATAGCACAAAATATAAAATCCGTATTCTGCTCCGGCACAAACTGGTTTTTCGTCGATGTTCCGTTCAGAAAACCTTTACCCATCAATCCGCCCGATCCTATCGCTATTTTCGATTGTAGCACATTATACTCACTACTATTCGTCTGCTCTTTTTCTTCTTCTCCCGGTGCTAGTGCCTTATTATATTCTTTAGGCACATCTATACCTATCATAGAGTAGATGCGCTCTATCTGGTGTTTCTGTAGCACATGCTTGAAAACCATTGGCACCGCCACCTGAGAGAATACTATCGCAAACAACCAAACACTTATCAGTATCACTCTGGGTGCTATCTTCCTGCGTAGTGTAGTCCTTATACCAAAGGCAATCAGCAATGTAATACCAGTTATTACTACAGCCAGTGTGGTGCGGTCTAGTAGTAGGGTAGTGATCACCAGTGCCACCATCGATATGCCTATTATCAATATCGCATTAGGCAATCCCTCTCTATACATCACCAAAAAGAAACAGAAATACACCAACGCCAGTCCGGTTTCTTTTTGTAGTATGATGAGCACTGCCGGTGCCATGGCTATTGCCACACCTATCATGCGGTCCTTCAGCTTCTTAAAGTTCGTTTCACTTAGCGACAGATATTTAGCCAATGCCAGAGAGGTAAATATCTTAGCCACCTCCCCCGGCTGAAATCTAAAACTACCCACACCCAGCCAGGATCTCGACCCTTTCACATCCACACCAGCAAATATCGTCACTATCAAAATGGCTATCCCTACAGTATATATCAGAAACGCAAACGAAGAGAAAAACTTGCTGTCTGTAAGTATTATCAGAAACCCAATGATAAACGAGTAGCCAAGCCATACCACTTGGCGCATATAGCTCTTGTTCATCATTATGAGCGATGTGTCCGTGCTTCTATGCTCCACCGAGAATATGGCCAATATCCCTATAGTCACCAAAGAAATATACAATAGCAGCAACACACCATCTATTCTATTGAAGAGTGTCTTTTTTAAATTTTGCTCCATTTTCTACTATTTCTTTTTGGGGGTTAATCGGTGTCTTATCCATTTTCTATACATCAGCGAGTCTTCTATCCGCTTCACACTATCTGCTATTCTTCGTCGTTCCAGCTTGGCATTGTATATCCGCAAATCTCGCAACCTGTTCACTGAGTCTATCGTATATACATACTTATTAATCAGTTTCGCATTCAGCATTTTATCCTCCACTGCCTTGCGTTTATACGTCACACTATCTTTCAGATACTTCTCCATCACCAGGCTAGCTATTGGCCCTGCCCATGTCGATCCAAATCCCGCATTTTCTATGGCCACTGCTATAGCTATTTTCGGGTTCTCCCTCGGCGCAAAGGCCACAAACATCGAGTGGTTTTGCATCTTCACCAGCTCTCCATTCACTATGGCTTTATTTTCAGCAGTGCCCGTTTTAGCACATATTGTCACACCATCTATCTTAGCACCTGCTGCCGTTCCATGTTCCACTACATCCTGCATCGCTTGTTGCACCGTAGTAAAGGTCGAGTCCGGAATGTTCAGCACCACATGCTTTTCCTGATACTTTTTCAGCATCGTATCGTCTTTCCGCTTACCTATAGATTTCACAAAGTGTGGCGTATAATACCAGCCCTTATTGGCTATTATACACATGCCATTTGCCATTTGTAGCGGTGTCAGCAGCAGCTCTCCTTGTCCCATACCTACAAATACGATAGTACACGAGTTCCAGCTACCTCTATACATCTTATTATACAGCGCTGTGTCAGGCACCAGCCCCTTACCCTCATACGGTATATCTACTCCCGTTTGCCTGCCAAATGCAAAACTCAAATAATAATCATGCCATGTCTGCAAACCCTGTTTCACGCTCCTGTAGTTCCTAAAGTCTACCGTTAGCCTGAAGATGTGTGAAAAGTAGGAGTTACAAGAGTGGGCTAGCGCCTGCCTGAAGTTCGAGGCATGCCCCGCATCATGGTGCTCGCATCCTATAGCCCTGCTACACGCCGTGTATGCTCCGCGGCACCCATAGCCATATTCTGGCCCTATAGCACCCACATTCAGTGCCACCAGTCCGGTAAATGGTTTTATTGTAGACCCTGGCGGATACATAGCCTGTGTTGCTCGGTTAAAGAGCGGCCTGGTTGCCTCACTATGTAGCTTACCATAGTTTTTAGATCGCTCCTTGCCCCTTAGCAAGTTAGGGTCAAAGGTCGGACTACTCACCATCGCCAATATCCCACCAGTTTGTGGGTCTATAGCCACCACACTGCCAATTTTGTTGGCCATTAGCTTCTCTGCATACTCTTGTAGCTCCATGTCCAGATACAGCTCCAGCTGCTTACCCGATATCTCTTGCGTATCCAGCGCACCTCCTTTATATGGGTCTCTCGGTCGATTAAATTTATCCCGCTCCAAAAAGTGTACACCCCGCTGTCCACGCAACACCTCCTCATACTGAAACTCCAATCCACTTAGCCCCGTATAGTCGCCCTGCCTGTACGATGAGTAGCGCTCCTTCTTCAGCATCTCTTGCGATACCTCACCCACATAGCCTAGCACTAGCCCCGCTATAGGCTTCTCATACACACGTATATTCCGCTCCACCAGCTCAAACCCCGGAAACTTATATGCATTCTCCTGAAACCTTGCCGTTTGCTCCTCGTTTAGCAACTCCATAAAGGGGCTTTGCCTCACCTCTATATTGCGAACCAGCACCTTATGGTATATGCTTCTATACGTCTCTAGGTCTATGTTCAGTGCCGCACAAAACTCCGCCGTGTCCATATTCTTGGGCACATTCCTCGGTGTCACCATTAGGTCATATATAGGCGTGTTCGACAGTAGTGTGCGCCCCTTCCTATCAGTTATCACTCCTCTCGGCGGATAAACTACTTTTTTATAAATCGCTATATCATTGGCTAGTATCTTATAAGTAGGCTCAAAGTTTTGTAGAAAAAACAACCTGATGAGCATAATGATAGCTACACCAATGAATAGGATGCTGATAACCAATCTGCGCGGGTTGGCCGCAATAGACATAAGACAGTATAGTTTTGGGGATGGAATTGTAGAACCTGTTTACAATCTACCGTAGCTACTCATCATATGGCTATTCACACTCATGCGCAACCATTTCAAAATCAACTACCTAAATTCTAAACCCGAATCTCCTGCAAACCTACTATAATTCTTCACTCCTTACATTTATTTACCACACATCGCGCCCATTTATTTATCCACTACTGCTCACTATACCTATATTTTTACTCCTACATCCCTATTAAATTATTAAATCTGATACACCTATCACCATTCTTAACCCACTATAGCGGATATTTGCACACTGTAAGCACTCGCACCGTGCTACAACCACACTAACCAAACACAGCACACTCAATGATGAAAATTGGTATCGTCTGTTACCCTACCTTCGGTGGTAGTGGTGTCCTGGCTACAGAGCTCGGCCTCGCCCTTTCCGACAAAGGCTACGAAGTTCACTTCATTACCTACGAGCAGCCAGTAAGGCTCAACCAAAGCTTTCATCCCAATATCTACTTTCACGAGGTCAAAGTACCTACATACCCACTATTCGATTTTCCACCCTACGAAACCGCACTGGCCAGCACCATGGTCAATGTCATTATCAACCAAAAACTCGACCTCCTGCACCTTCACTATGCCATACCGCACGCATCTGCTGCCTACTTTGCCCGGCAGATACTCAAGCGCACTGGTCAGGATATCCCCTTCATCACCACACTTCACGGCACAGATATCACACTCGTTGGCCGAGATGCTACCTATGCACCAGTAGTTACCTTCTCTATCAACGAGTCCGATGCTATTACAGCAGTCTCCCAAAGCCTAAAAGAAGAAACCAAAGAGCATTTCGAAATTGATAAAGAAATAGAGGTTATCCCAAACTTTGTCGATGTCAAACGCTTCCACCATACCGACAAAAATCACTTCAAGCAGATGCTCGCCCCCGATGGCGAACGTATTTTGGCACATGTGTCCAACTTTCGCTCCGTTAAGCGGGTGCAAGATGTCATCAAGATTTTTGCATCAGTTCGCGCCGCCATGCCCAGCAAGCTACTCATGATAGGTGATGGTCCCGATAGACTTATGGCGGAAGAAATGGCGCGTACGCTCGATATTGCTGCCGATGTGCGCTTCCTTGGCAAGCAAGAGCAGATAAACGAGATACTCAGCATCACCGACCTCTTCCTCCTCCCATCCCAAACCGAAAGTTTCGGTCTCTCTGCCCTAGAGGCTATGGCATGTTCGGTACCAGTCATCTCTACCAATGCAGGTGGCCTACCCGAAATCAACGTACACGGCAAAACAGGTTACCTCTCCAATGTGGGCGACGTAGCCGATATGGCAGCAAATGCCATATCCATCCTTCAAGACGATGCAGTGCTACACCACTTCAAAAAAGCAGCTATTGCCCACGCCAAAACCTTCGAGAAACAACACATCATCCCTACCTACGAGGCGCTATATCGCCAGGTGGTAGACAAATACGCTATCGAAAAAGCGCAGCGCATAGCACTTTGTAGTCAGCACATGTAGGTTTTATGAGTAGCAATGCTCAGGGTTAGTTGTTTATTTTATTAGAGCCCATCCCCCCCCTTGTTGGCCTTTCTTCTCACCAACATGCTCGAGCTGGGGACATTTAGTCATCTTTACATTACCAAACTGACTTTTTTACCGCTCCCCAAATCATTTCTTTGGGGAGTCACCGTCCCGTCCTCTATGCATCACCAGTGGCGTTGGCACCGTTCATTTATAGCAATGCTATTTAGCTTTTCCCATCCGCTTATTTAGTCATTTTCATTCCCCGCCCTTTTTGGTCTTATTTTCTGACCAACAAGCTCGAGTTGGGCAGAACATACAGAGTATTGACTCCGCAAATTCCCGCACTTCCGCCCTTGTTGGTCTTATTTTCTGACCAACAAGCTCGAGCTGGGCACAAAACACAGAGTGTTGACTCCGCAAATCCCCGCCCTTGTTGGTCTTATTTTCTGACCAACAAGCTCGAGTAAGGCACAATACACAAAGCATTAATTCAGGAAACCCGCCCTTGTTGGTCTTATTTTCTGACCAACAAGCTCGCGCAGGGCACAAAACACAAAGCATTTACTCTGCAAATCCCCGCCCTTGTTGGTCTTATTTTCTGACCAACAAGCTCGAGCTGGGCACACCACACAGAGTATTAACTCAGCAAAACCCGCCCTTGTTGGTCTTGTTTTCTGACCAACAAGCACGAGCAGGGCGCAACACACAGAGTATTATCTCAGCAAATCCCCGCCCTTATTGGTCTTAATTTCTGACCAACAAGCTCGAGCAGGGATACTCACACAAAGTACCTACCCAGCCCACACAAATCTAACAACTAATCTATTCTCCTTTTCTCATTCCATTCTTCTAAATCAAATACCCCTTATACTGGCAAATTTTACCTAATACATTCCTCCCCATCATCTACCACAGCTGTTCAGCAGCAAATGTTCAGCTTACTACACTTACACCACATAAGCACATTTTTGCATAACCCAATCCCAGCCTGCATTCCCACCCATTCTACCTCACAAAAACACCCTCAAAACTGTAGTAACTTACTACACCTATCTGTATAGTCCTGCACAGATAAGTGTACCAAGCTGCACAGATAAGTGTACTATCCTCAAAACCCAATTTCACCCCCTAAAAAATCCAACCTACATTCGCACGCACACCAACTCCCTCACGCTCACCATCATAAACATCAGCAACCAATGCATAACAAAACCCCACCCACCAAAACCTTGCTGCATACCTACCATGTAGCATCACCAATCCATGTACTATCCACAGTCGCTCCACTCACACATTACAAAAATCAAATGCGCAAAAAGAACGAGCAAAAAGTGCGCAAAAACGCTAACAAAAAACCTCATAACCCATTGATTATCAACTACTTATCCCAAGCCATCAAAAAATCAAAAATGCGCAAAAATACCATCACCACTCGCACAATTCAACCCAATCAAAAGGCTAGGGTAGTCCCCCACATATCTATTGCACCAGGTGATACACCACCACTTGCTCCTTGCCACCATCCTGCACATATTCTTCTATGCGCATCCATGTTTCCAGCTTCATTTTCCGCGCACGCCTATCCAGCAATTGGTGCGCACGTTTCACCTCCACCTCATTTTGTGGCACCACCGCACGCAGTGCCTCACTTGTGTCTATCCTGCTCACCGTCACACCCTTCACCGGCAGCACACTATCCGTCACCATCAGTGCCGCCATCACATCCACTTCATGGCGCAGCGTGTCCCACTCATACACCAGCAGCAGCCCATTACCACGCACCAGCTCAGGCGCACCGTGGCGCAGCAGGTTATAGCTATCCCCCGCAAAGGTCGCACAGTCACGCTCCGATATTTTTTCACGCACACCCGCCACCAGCACACCATTATATACCACCTTGCTCATAGGTATCAGCGGCTCCACAGCACTCTCTATATACGCCTTCATCCGCTTCAGGCTCACCTCAAAGTCACCACCTATATACTTATCCAAATTAAACACGATTAGCGCCGCATTACTCGGAAAAGGAAACTCTTTATGAAACGTCCACATCACTCTCACCGAATCCTCCATAGCCACCACACTCAGCCGTCCATCAGCCACCATACTGCCAGGCTCCCTCAGCACAAAGCTATAACTCATCGCACTATCACTAATACCAGTGTTTTGCAGTTCACCCGTCCCCACAGTGCCTTCCCGCCCTATCCAGCTCAGCTTACTGCCAGCTTGCCCATCAGCACCACTTATACTAATGTTGGCACTGGTATCAGCATATATCATACTACACCAGTTCTCCCAGTTATGCAGGTAAAAAGCTTGGCTCTTCACAGCTTCAGCAGTAGCATTAATGGTCACACTACGGCGCACAGTCACTTCTTTGGGCATAGTCAGCCCCAGCGCCAGCACACCACCCGCCACTATTATTATAAGTATTATTGTAAAGCGTACAAACTTATTCATCCCGCAAAAGTACTCAAACCAGCCAAAGTCCTTAATAATCAGCTATTTAATAGCACATTCACACAATCATTTGCCAGGAAATTTCGTTATTTGCACCACAATACATCAGCATCAGCTTGCAGGTCATCATTGCTGGCAAGTAGGGTAGTAGTAGCCCATTATAATATGAAGGTATCCGTCATTATAGTCAATTACAACGTCAAGTACTTTTTGGAAGTTTGCGTCCATTCAGTACTCCGGGCAGCATCTGGCTATCAGGTAGAGGTCCTCATCGTCGATAACAACTCTACCGATGGTAGCCAGTCCATGATACGCCAGCGTTTCCCTACTGCTCACCTCATCGAAAACAAAGAAAATCTCGGATTCAGCAAAGCCAACAATCAGGCAGTCGCCATAGCCAAAGGGGAATACATACTCTTCCTCAACCCCGATACAGTTATGCCCGAAGATTTCTTTCTCAAAACCCTCACCTATATGGATGCTCACCCCGAGGCTGGTGCACTTGGTCCTCGCCTAATAGATGGCACAGGCTCCTTCGCCCCCGACTCCAAAAAGTCCTTCCCAACCCTTTCAGTAGCCATCTTCAAAACCACTGGCATCAATAAGATATTTAGCAAGTCGCCCTACTTCAATCGCTATTATGCAGTCCATGTTGCCGAGCGCCAACTAGCCGAGGTCGATGTACTTTCTGGCTGTTGCATGCTCATAAGGGCATCAGCCATGCAGCTTGCCGGCGGCCCCTTCGATGAAGATTATTTCATGTATTGCGAAGATGTAGATCTTTCCTACCGCATCCAAAAAGCTGGTTTCAAAAACATCTACTTCCCCCATGCAGATCTCATTCACTACAAGGGCGAGAGTACCCGCAAGATGACCCTCTCTTACGTCCGCATTTTCAACGAGGCCCTGGTCACATTCGTCAAAAAACACTACAGCAAGAAACAGGCTAGCCTATTCATCATGTTCATCAATGTTGGCATAGCACTCAGGGCAGTCATTGGCACCCTCAAGCGTGCACTCAAAGTGCTGCACATGCCATTATTCGATGCGCTTATTCTGCTACTCACACTCTGGGGCATTAAGGAGTTTTGGGTCAATGAGGTCAAGAACATAGCACCCATACACGCCAATGTTGTTTATGCCACATTCCCCGCATACATACTAATATGGCTCACATCGCTCTTCTTCAATGGCACTTACGATCAGCCCCATCGCTCACTAAAAGTCACTAGAGGAATGATAATAGGCACCGTAGCAATCTTAGCTTATTACGGCTTGCTACCACCAGAGTATCGTTATTCAAGGGCCATTATCATATTTACAGGTTTTGCAGGCACTGGTATATTATTAGGCATGCACGAGTTGCTCTATAGAATGGGCATACTCCGCTTCATCCCATACGATAAGTTACCTCACAAAGCCGTTATAGTAGCCGATGAGCAAGCATACCAGCAAACTTCCGAGGTGTTGCGCAAAGTAAATTATGCCCCCGAATTAGCAGGTCGCATTAGCCCTTCCGCCAATAAGGCCAATGCACTAGCTTCCATCACAGAAATGAAGCAACTGTTATACGTCACCAATGTAAATGAGGTTATATTTTGTGTCAATGGGCTTACCTATTCAGAGATATTCCATCAAATGCAGACTTGTGGTAGCGCATATGAATATAAGATACATTTACCCGGTGGCAGCAGTTTTGTCGGCAGCAACTCCTCCGCTACTTCCGGCGACTTATACACCATAGACCGTCGCTACGCATTAGGTTATTATGCCCAGCTTCGCAACAAACGAGTACTCGATATTGCTTTCTCAATATTGTTCTTGTTGTTCGCTCCAGTACTTCTATTTAAAGTGTCAGGTTTCACTACGTTCATTTCCAACTGTTTCAAGGTTATAAGTGGGAAACGTACTTGGGTAGGCTACGCACCTGCTTCAGATTCAACCTCACTACCTAAACTACGTAAAGGTATTATTGGGCCTTACAACTATCTGCCAGGTTATCAGCCTTCTCCCGAGGTATTGACAGGGCTCAATCTTGTATATGCACAGCACTATACATCTGCCACCGACATAAATTTAATCCTTAATAACCTTCGCTATTTAGGAAAATGATAAGTGCACGCCCATCAAAATTTTGATTTATTAGCTTCCATAACTAACTTCATGCCTCAAAACATAATTTCCATGCGCAATAGGTACTCTACAATGTTGATTGCAACAGTAGCATTAGTTTTTGGTCTCACATCTTGTACCAAAAAATATACCTGCCAATGCGTTATTTCCTATTCCGGATCTCCAGGCTTGCCAGATACTACAGTTAATGAATATGATGTTTATAACTCTAAAAAAGGTGCTGAAAAGGTATGTGAAGAGGCGTCTTACGAGAAAACAGAAAACGGTGTCAAGATAGTTGAGACATGTAAGCTATTCTAAAAAACAATTACATTATCCTGATAAAAATCGAAGGCCCACATTATAGCGGGCCTTCAACATTTCATCATTTATTACCTATTATTTGGAAGTAATTCTCAACCATATCTCTATAATATGGTTTTAGTTGGGGAGGTACAGTTTTGTATTGTTCCAACATTTGTTTCTTGTCAGTTATATATTTCTGTAGCTGTGGCGGCACTGGCCTAGAAATATCATCACCACTTTTCGATGAGCGCTTTTCATCTTCCTCTTGCTCTCTTAGTGATTTTTCAGTTTCTAGCAGTCTGGTTTGTATGTCTTTCTGACGCAGCAATAATTCACTATTCAATTTCCTATTTACTATGTCAGTTTCGTTTTTATCCATTTTCTGTTCTAGTTCACGCAGTTCTTTAGCTAGTCCACTCATACCTTTACTATTGAGCTGTGTACTTAGCTCTGCAAGTTTCCTTCTTATGGCAGCTTGTTGTCTAGCTAGTTTGGCCAGTTGTTCTGCATCACCGTATTCGCCATTTTCACCTTCACTTCCGCTTCCACTACCTCCGCCACCTTGCCCATCACTTCCAGAGCCCGATTTACCTTCACCTTGTTTTGATTTCACATCACCATCCTTTCCCCCCGGACTTTTTCCTCCTTGCATCTTTTTCATGCCATCACCTAGTTGCATTTGCTCAGATATGATATCTGATAATTGTTTGCCAGCTCCAGGTTTCTGATTTTTACCACCAGGTTTTTTGCATGTTTTACCACCTCCACCTTCTCCACCCTGGTTTTGCATATCCATTAGGTTCGATAGTAGTTCATTTAACAACAAAGCTAGATTATTAGTATAGGTCATTATATACTGCTGATCTGTTGTAGCCAGGTCAACTCTTCTTGCTTCTAAACTACTCACTGCTTTTTGCATTTTTCGTTCTAGGTCTGTAGTTGATTTATTTATTATAGGTGAAAGTTTCACTATTCGTTTGCTAAGCGCAAATAGACTGTCTCGTATCATTTGAGAGTTGCGATGTAGTCTGTTTTGCTCATCCATGTTAGTAATATAGTTTTGACTAGATGTAGGTGTTTTCCTAACCTTGTCAATCAAATCTTCTTGGGCAAATGATAGTCTAATTAAATTACTCAGTATTTGACGAGTAGCTTTTATATCTATCTCAATTTGCTCCATATCCATGCCTGCAGCTTTATCTCTCAATTGCTGAGCCATTTTCTTTAAATTCTCTGTAGCCTTATCTTGATTTTTTTTCGATTCGCTATTTTTTTTATCATCTAACTTTTGTTGGCTGTCATCCATTTCTTTTTCCGTCTCTTTGCCCATTTGTTCTTCATTTTCCAGACGGTCTTTTTGCTTAGTTTCTTTAGCTAAATCTTGTGCTTTTTTAAGGTCCTCTTTTAGCGCCTGTTCTAATTTATCTTTTAAATCTTTTTGTTCGTTGGATAATTTTTCGGCTGATTCAATGTTCTTCTCAGTCTTTTGAGCTAAATCGTTTTGTTCTTTAGAAAGTATATCCAATTTGTTCGCCATGTCTTCCATCCTCATCTGCATTTCAAGCTTTTTCATTAGCTCTTGCATACGATTCATATCCATATTAAACAGTTTGTTTTCTTGCTCCAACTGTTTCATTGCTTCTACAGCTTGTTCTTTGGTCAGTTTTTGCATTAACTCCTGCAACTTTTCCATTTGCTTTTTCAATTCTTCGTTAAGCAAATTGTTAAGTTGTTTATTGAGTTCTTGCTGTTTCTCTTTGAGGTCGTTACTATAGTTTTTCTGTTCACTTTGTTGCATTTGTTCTTCAAAGCGCTCCTTAATATTTTCTACCTGATTTTTAAGTTCCTCTTGTTTTTCCATCATTTCTTGAACGGCTTGTTCCATTTGCCAGTCCAAATTTTTATTCTGTAAAAGTTTGTTTTGTGCTTCTTTATAATCGTTCTGTAGTTGTTTAGTCTTTTCTGCGCTCGAGCTTATTCCGGCACTTATTTGTTCAGCATTTTTGTTTATTGCAGAATCTAATTGTTCAGCATCAAACATCTGATAGCTCATCATTTCACTTCTCGATGATTTAGGTCCATTTACACCATCATTGTCCCATGCTTCAATAAAATAATTTACTTTCTGACCAGGTTTTAATCTTATACTTTGTATGTCAAGGTAATGTTCGAATGGAACAAGTGCTGAATTCTTGCTGGCCAATGTTATAGACTTCGATAGGATTACCTTATTGTTTTCTTGTATTTGATAAGTAAATACGACTTTAGATATTTTATAATCATCACCAGCATTACCAGATATAAGCACTTGTTTGCCAGTTAGTGTATCTCTTATTTGTCTACATTGAATAACTGGATATTGATCTGGAATTATATTGATGTTGTATTTGAAGCTATCTGAAGCGTTAGCGTTTGAATTAGTAAGTATCAGCGTATAGGTTGTATCATTTTTGAATGAATAAGAAAAATTAAACTTGCCATTTGAATTTTGTAAACTAGACAACATTCCTAAACCTAATCTGATATCAGCTTTGTTAGTGTGAGCAGTTTCAAGTGCCCAATTGAGTTTTGTGCCAGCAGGAACTGTCATATCTCCTAAACTGGTTTTAGTTTCATTTTTTCTACCTATGTAAGAGGGATATTCAATATCAATTTTAAATGCTTTAAGAATAGGTCTTTGAATTACCTTTAATGTATATTCAGTTGAAAAGTATCCGCCAGCCAATATTCGAAACTTGAAACTTTCGGTCACATTGCGAAACGTGTATTTATATTTGTGAGTGCCTATTGATTGCATACTCACTAGATCATCGCCCAATTCAATTGCAGCTTCAGCTGGTAAGGCTTTCCCTGCCATAGATACTTCAATAGTGTAATCACTATTTCTTACTGCTACTAACGATTTACTATCTAATAAAAAGCTAAATGGAGCTGGTTTTTCAAAAGGCTTTGTAGGTTGTAATAATCTAACAGTGCTTTCTTTTAGAATGTTTGGTGAAACAATGAATATGACAATTATTGCTGCTAAAGGCGGTAATAAAAATTTCAGGTATTTTCTGTTAACAGTTAGGTCAATAGCACTTTGTATAGGCACTACTGATATCTGATTGATTTTTTGGTTTATGCTTGCTTCAACTAGCTCAATGCTGGTAGAATTAGAGTTTACGTTTCCTTTTAATTGAAGTATATTTAATAATTTATCGCTTACTTCAGGGAAATGGTTTCCTATTATTTCTGCAGCTTGTTGATGAGAAATTGTTTTGCCAAGTTTACTCATCTTTAGTAATGGCAATATTATCCAAAGTGTTAATGCAGATATGCCTAATGATATAAAAATACCAACTAAGGATATTTTAGCCCATACTGGTAGATATAAATAATATTCGCCAAGGCTGACCGAAACGAAATAAAATAGTAAACTAGAAAGGAAAACTAATGTACCTCTAATCAATCTATTGGCATAATACTTTCTAATAAAAGCATCTAGTTTGCCAATTAGCCATTCATAATTGTTCATAATAACAGTGCTACTGCAATTTAATGGATAATGTTGATTTGCAAAGGTTAAAACAGTGCTATTAACAACAAAAAAAGCAGCACGGCTGTTATGCTGTGCTGCTTTCAATATTTACTGATTTAAACTAATTAGCTGGTTTTTCTAGCAATTTAAAGAATTGATCGAGTTGAGGTAGAATAACAATTCGAGTTCTTCTGTTGGTTGCATTACCTTCTTTAGTGTCATTTGATGCTATTGGCATGTACTCACCACGTCCTGCAGCTGTCATTCTACTTGGTGGTACTTTATATTTATTTTGTAAAATTCTCACTACTGAAGTAGCTCGTTTAACACTGAGGTCCCAGTTATCCATCAATACACCGCTACCATTAAATGGTTTATTATCCGTATGACCTTCTATCATAAACTCGATATCTGGTTGGCTAGTGATTACTTTAGCAACTTTTCCTAGTACTTCCTGTGCTCTATCTGTAACATCGTAACTGCCACTTTTGAACAACATTTTATCAGATATGTCAACGTATACTACTCCTTTATCAACTTTCACATTTACGTCATCATCATTTAGGTTGCCAATTGCACTTTTCAGATTAATTACCAATGCCATATTCAAAGAATCTTTTCTGTTTATGGCAGATTGTAATTCTTTTATATATTGGTCTTTAACACCAATATTATCTAGCGATTTTTTTATGCTCTCTGCTTGTGCCCCTGATATAACTGATAGGTCTTTTAGCTGATTAAGCACTTGATTACTATTTGCCTTGCTTTCAGCCAATTGACCTTCAAGCATTTTTATTTTGTCTGCATCTGCTTTATTTGCTTGCTGACATTTGGCGTTTTCCATCATCAAAACACGATATGCACTATCAAGCTTTGTGTAATTTTCACCACATTTTTTAAGCTTTTTAGGTGCACTACAAGAAAACAATACTGCCGAAGCGGCTCCAACAAAAGCGAATTGCGCTAACTTCATAAACTGTCGATTAAAATGTTGTTAGTTAATGGATTTGTGCAAATCTATTCAATGTATCCTTAAAAAACAGTTAATTGGTAGATGTTGATTGAATAGATAGATAAGTAACTGAAAATAAGATCCTTTTTTAAAACTTAAAGCCAACTGTAAGTGCAAATGTGTTCATTGCATATGTTGTAGAAGCTGCAGGAGCTCCAGAAAGTGTTGCTGCAAAATCAGATATCGGTAAATAAGTTTGAAATCCTTGTTGGTAATAGGTGTATAAATATGTAAAATCTAAAAAGAAGTATTCATCTCTAAACCCTAAACCAACTGATGCATTTGTTCGTTGACCGTAACTAGATTGCTTATATGGATTACCATACATACTAAATCCAGCTCTTGCCATAATGTATTTAGTAAGTATAAGTTCACCACCTATCCGAATATTTGATGTGTTTTGATACATATTGCGCAATAAGCTGTTTTTTGCTGATTGTTCAGCAGCATAGCTATAACCTGTGCCATCGTCTACCGGGTATAAATATTGCATGGAATTGTATCCCACATATTCGAAATCAGCTGTGAGAAATCCTTTGCCTTTAAGAATATAAGATGCACTTAGTATACTCCTCCAGGGTGTTACAAATTGATAATTGAATACACCCGATGCTACAAAGCCATTGTTTGTTGTAGCCTCATTGAGTCTTCCACCAATATCAGAATACATTCCTGGCGTATATTGGTCTTCTATAGCATAAATAGTAGGTGTGTGAAAGGCTGCACCTATGCGAAAACTATTATCTAATTTAAAAATTGCCCCCATCTTTAAGTTTGCACCATTACCTTTTAGTGTCAAATTTTCAGTATATGTTAAGCTCTTGAAATTGTATGGATTAGACGATACGCTTCCTGATAAACCTTCATTGTATGTGGAGTTGTATGTATATCTAAACCCAGGTAAACCCAATGTAGCGCCTAGCATTAATTTCTCTCTGTAATTGCCAGCTAGAGATAATACCCATTCGCTAATTCTGCCTCGTTCCAATACACTTAGATTCTGATTTGTGACTGCTGAAGATGGCAACGCAGATGAGAAAACTGTACTGCCAGATTTTATGGAATCATTGATTGCATACGTATTGTAGGCTAGGTTAGCAGGATCTGATGACGCAAAGTTACCAGTAGCAGATGATGGATTATTATTCGCCATTAAAGCGAATATATTGGTTATTGAGTTGTTTTGGGTTGAAGCGTTGTAGGAGAAATTCCTATTATAATCTGCCGTTTTGTTGAGGCCGAATCCGAATGTAACAGTCTTCCATTTTCTTCTTTCGTATCGTTTTCCTTTGGGTGCATCAGTAAAAACTAACCCAAAGTTGGCAACATTAAACCTAGTATTGCCATCAGAAGTTTCTGTCCCAAATGCTTGAGTATTGGAAGAATTTATTCTGAGTGTGGGTGTGAATGTAAGCTCAGAGCTACGATAGACACCCATACCTGCAGGATTTACACTTGCGCTTCCAAAATCACCACCTATTGAGCCTAGTGCCCCTCCAAATGCCATTGACCGAGCAGTGCCATTAGTTGAAGTGTTAGAAAGATTGATAGCTTCGTATGTATCTTGTGCTTTCGCGCCTGTAACAGCAGAAATCATAAAAGCGAGTAGAATTAATTGCTTGCAGTGTGTCATTATCTTATAGTATAGTAAGTGAGAAAATGTTCCAAACAGAAAAATACAAAAATCATACCCATATTTCAGAGTAATATAAAATAAGGCACTGTAATTGTATTACAATGCCTTATTTAGAAATTCTTTAACTAAGATATGAAGTATTACCTCCTTCCTCCTCCACCTCTCATACCACCTCCACTGTTTCCGCCACTACTTCCACCGCCTCTCATACCACCACCAATACTACCGCCTCCAGATCCACCTCTCATACTTCCACCATTATTGCTTCCTCCGCCCATGTTGCTTCTCATACCTCCGCCATTAAATGGAGCAGGAGTACTCATGTTCCCTCTGTCGAAACTTCTAGATGGCTGAGGTGCAGAATAAGTTTCATTTCTACTTGGCATGTCAGCCCCTCTGTTCCCACCAAACACCCTTCCTCCTCCATCATTGCGGCGAGGTGAGGCATAATTATTTTCACCATTTCCTTCTCCTCTATATGAGCCTCTATTCCAGCTTCTATTAGAGTTGCCATTATAACTATCTGCCATGTTTCTGCCGTTACTTCTATAACCGCCACTATTATTATAGTTGTTTACTCCTCTTTGATTCGGAGAAAAGCTACTTCTGTTCCCAGTTGTGTTTATGCCTCTGTAACTGCCACCTGCATTATTTCTATAAACCGGTGTGCGAAGCCCCATTTGTGCAACATTTGCATTTCTGTACCCGTATCTATTGCCCGAGTTGTAATTGTTATATCCACGATATCCGACCGTGTTGCGAGGTCCATAAACGACGTTTCTATTATTGTATCTAAAGTTGTTGACGTAGTAAAAGTTATTCCAGTGACCACATCCGTAGAAACCCCCATAATGTATGCCGGGTCCCCAACCCCAAGCACCCCATCCCGGACTATTCCAATAGCTACCCCAAGCTCCATATCCATACCAAGAACTCCATCCCCATGATGATGTCCAGTAAGGGCCAAATCCAAAGTTCACAGCTACTGCAGGGCGCCAAGGATTATAACCCCAATATGGGTCATACCAGTTTCTATTATACCAAAATGGATTATAAAATGCACTGTAATACCCCATATTGTAGAAATCGTTATCGAATCGGTTTATTCTAGTGCTATATGAATAATCATCATCGTAGTCTACGTAGTCTTCACCATTTTCGTAAGTCTCGTAGCTATCTGGAGAGAAACTATTGTCAGTAGGCCCATCATAGTTGTCGGCATTATTTCGGCTTGCTCTACGCTCTTCTCTTCTATTTCTAGTCGATTGATCATCACCAGTTGCATATATATCATCTATCTGAGCAAAGCCAGTGAAAACACTACCAACTAATAACAATCCTGTGAACAATAATGGTTTCATCTTCTTTAATTTTATGCGTTACAATACTTAGTGAAATTACTACTTTTGTGCCATACAGATAAGGTGTTTGTCAATTTTAACAATTATCGACTTACATCTGCAAGGGTTGATACTTGCAATACACTCTGCTAAAAACGTGCCAAACTTTTTATGTCAAAAGAAATTACTTCAAGAGCTGACGATTATGCCCAGTGGTATAACGATATTGTATTAAAAGCAGGATTAGCTGATTACTCAGCGGTGAAAGGTTGTATGGTTATCAAACCACATGGATATGCTTTGTGGGAGCTAATGAGAGACCAATTGGATAAAATGTTCAAAGAAACTGGACATCAAAATGCATATTTCCCTTTATTCATTCCTAAAAGCTTTTTAAGCAAAGAAGCGGCTCACGTAGAGGGGTTTGCTAAAGAATGTGCTGTGGTTACTCACTATAGGTTAAAAAATGATCCAAACGGAGGTGGTGTAATTGTAGATCCAGAAGCAAAACTTGAAGAAGAGTTGATAGTAAGGCCAACATCCGAAACTATTATTTGGAATACTTATAAAGACTGGATTCAATCATATCGCGATTTGCCACTACTTATAAATCAGTGGGCCAATGTGGTGCGTTGGGAAATGAGAACACGTTTGTTTCTTCGCACCACAGAGTTTTTGTGGCAAGAGGGGCATACTGCACATGCTACAAGAGAAGAAGCAATAGAGGAAACTGAAAAGATGCTGGAGGTATATGCACAGTTTGCAGAGCAATATATGGCAGTACCTGTTGTTAGAGGAGTTAAAACAGCTAATGAAAGATTTGCAGGTGCTGAAGATACTTATTGTATCGAGGCATTGATGCAAGATGGTAAGGCTTTGCAGGCAGGTACTTCACACTTCTTGGGGCAGAATTTTGCAAAAGCATTTGATGTACAATTTAGAGATAAAGACAACAATTTGGAGTATGTCTGGGCCACATCTTGGGGGGTATCTACAAGATTAGTAGGTGCTTTAGTTATGTCTCATAGTGATGATCAAGGGCTTGTTTTACCACCTAGGATAGCACCTTTACAAGTAGTAATTGTTCCAATAATTAGCAAAGACGCCACGGCTCAAAAGAAAATTGACGATTTAGCTTATAGTTTGCTTTCTACCTTCAAGCAAATGGGAATAAGAGCAAAATATGATAATGACGACAAAACAAGACCAGGTTGGAAGTTTGCTGAATATGAAATGAAAGGTGTACCTGTCAGAATTGCATTGGGTGCTAGAGATCTGGAAAATAATGTTGCTGAAGTTGCTAGACGAGATAATAAAACTAAAGAAAGTTGGTCTTTGGATGGCTTGGCTGAAAATGTGAATCAACTTCTCAATGATATCCAACAGAACTTATATGACAGAGCACTTCAATTCAGAGAAGAGCACACCTTGAAAGTAGATACATGGGATGAATTCGTTCGTTTATTAGACGAAAACCCTGGGTTTATTTCCGCTCATTGGGATGGCACTAGTGAGACTGAAGAAAAAATAAAAGAACTTACAAAGGCAACAATTAGATGTATACCACTCAATAATATGAAAGAAGACGGCGTGTGTATTCTTACAGGTAAGCCATCAGTTCAGCGTGTGTTGTTTGCTAGGGCATACTAAAATAATTATCTAATAAAAAAAGTGGTTTGACTTATAATTTGTCAAACCACTTTTTTATTCCGCATATTCGCTAAGCTCAAGCCAACGCAACTCTTTTTCTTCAATTAGATTTGTTAACTCTGTGATCCTTAAACTTAATTTTTGAATTTCTTCATAAGGTGTACCACCTTGCGATAATTTTTCAGTTACTTCTTGTTTCTCTATTTCCAGCTTTGGTAATTCTTTATTCAACAGTTCGAATTCTCGTTTTTCATTGAATGATAGTTTCTTTTTATCTTTAGTCAACTTTGTCTCAACTGTATTTGTTGTTTCTGATTTAGTTGTCACATTTTCTTTTTGCTTTTCTTTTCCTTTCTCTTCAATTCTATACTGCGTGTAATTGCCTGGGAAATCACGCACCACACCATCCCCTTCAAATACAAAAAGGTGATCAACGAGTCTATCCATAAAATATCTATCGTGAGATACTATTAGCAGGCAACCTTGATACTCTGATAAAAAATTTTCCAATACAGATAGGGTAGGTAGGTCTAAATCGTTTGTTGGTTCATCCAATATCAAAAAATTAGGATTCTTGAAGAGAATAGATAATAATTGTAACCTCTTTTTTTCTCCTCCACTCAGTTTTGATAAATACGTGTATTGCTGTTCGGGCGGGAATAAGAATAAAGTAAGAAATTGGGACGCACTAATGGTGCCACCCGATGCTAGAGGAAAATTTTCTGCAATATTTTTTACATATTCTATGATTCGTACATCCTCTTTTATTTCGAGGCCTTGTTGAGAAAAGTTGCCAAATATAACAGTCTCGCCAATGTTTATTTTTCCGCTATCGGCACTATCCAACCCTTGTAGCATATTGAGAAAAGTGCTTTTGCCTGCACCATTTTTACCAATTACACCTATTCTTTCTCCTTTTTTGAAGGTGTAATCAAAACCTTTCAATATTACTTTATCTCCATAACTCTTGTATACTTTTTTTAGTTCAGCTACTTTACCTCCCAGTCGGCTCATTTTTACTTGTAGCTCTATCTGAGTATCTACAATTTTTTGTTTTGCTTTCGCTTCTACTTCATAGAAATTGTCTTGTCTGCTTTTAGATTTTGTTGTTCTGGCTTTAGGTTGTTTTCGCATCCATTCTAGTTCTTTTCTATACAGGTTGCGGGCTTTATCTATGTTAGCCTGATTGTTTTCTATTCTTGCAGCTTTTTTTTCAAGGTATTCTTGATAGTCACCTTTGTAGGTAAAGAGTTGGCTGTTTTCTAATTCCCATATTACATCACACACATCTTCTAAGAAATACCTATCGTGCGTAACCATCAATAAGGTTACGTTTTGCTGATTCAGGTAGTGCTCCAGCCATTCTACCATCTCTATGTCTAGATGATTGGTAGGTTCGTCCATTATTAATAATACATGCTTATGCTCAAAACCAATGTCTATCAAAATTTGTGCTAGTGCTACACGTTTTCTTTGTCCACCCGAGAGTGTCTTTACCTGTTGCTTAAGATTATGTATGTTGAGTTTGCCTAGTATTTGATGCACTTTAGCTTCAAAGTCCCAAGCTTGTAGTTCATCCAATTTGGCTAGTGCAGCTGAAAGTTCAGCTTGATTCTTTTCTGGTTCATTAGTGATTCGTTCATATTCTCTTAGCGCCTCAGCTACAGGGTGTCTATAATGGAAAATGTTATCTAACACAGTAGCAGTTTCATCAAACTGTGGTTCTTGTTCGAATAATGCAACATTAACATCTTTATGTATCCAAATACTACCTTCGTCAAGTGTATCTTTCCCTGCTAATACTTTTAGTAAAGTTGACTTTCCCGATCCATTTCTAGCTATCAGTGCTATTTTATCACCTTCATTGATATGGAAGGTTATATTGTTGAATAGTGGTTTTACTCCATAGGATTTACCTATTTTTTCAGCGGTTACATAATGCATCATTGTGTGCAAATTTAGTATGCTAGTCCCAAAGCAAATAATAAATAGTATCAAAGAAGAGCATTTGCTTATCATGTAGTAATTTGCACTAACTTACAATTAACCAATTAGTGCCTTATATGATGAGATTTCCCCTTGTTTTATTGGCAGTTTTACTGTCTTACTTTTCTTTTGCTCAAAATTCTGATAAACTGATTTCAGACTTGAATAATGCAAAAGACGTTGAATCTAGAGTAAAGGCATATCAGGCAATTATAAAGCATTATAAATTTTACAAGCCCGATTCTGCTGAATTACTTTTCGATATTGCAAAAAAAGAGTTTGAAAAAAATAATAGTAAGCTAGGCATAGCCTCTATGGCTGTTATTGCTGGCTACTTGGATATTGATAGGGGGCACATGGAATCGGCTCGCCAACATTTTAATAAGGCCTTAACCATATTTAAGCAAACAAAATATAGGCGAGGAGTTATTTCTGCTTTCAATGGTATAGGCACTTTAGATGGTAAGCTTGGCAATTATACAGAATCATTAAATAGCTTTTTGACAGCGTTAAAAATCGCGGAAGAATTAGGAGATAAAGATATGATAGCATCTTGCTATCATAAGATGGGTACATTGTATGAAGTAAGCAATAATTTAGAACAGTCATTACTATATTTCAATAAGGCTTTGTCTACCGTAGAGTTGGGTGGAGTTACTTCAATTAAGTCAGCTTGGCTATACAATAATATTGGCGTTGTATACGGTAAATTGGGCCAGCTCGACAAAGCAAAATCTTACTTTATGCAGAGTCTGGATGGCGCAATTGCTCCTGATGATCTAGATTTCAAAATTTTATCTCTAAATAATCTAGGTATATTTTTCGATAAAACTAATCAAGACGATAGTGCCTTATATTATTTCGATAAGGCTATTGCAATTACTCGAGAAAAAAATATACCAGAACATTTTGCCAGGTTAGTAGTTAGTAAATCGTCTGTAATTAGTAAAACCAACCCCAAAGCAGCTATAGATTCATTAAATGCTGCACTTATCACTATTCAATCTATAAAATTAAGGAGCCTTGAGTTGGATTTATATGATGCACTTGCAGAAGCTTATTATAGAAATAGCGACTATAAGATGTCGTTCGATGTATTAATGCGTTTGCGCATTTTAGAAGATAGTATTGAAAGCGTAGAGAAGTCAAAAGAACTATTACAATTACAAAACTCATTTGACGAAGAACGTATTGATGCAAAAATGCGACAAGCTGCCGCAGAGGCTGAGAAAATAAAGGCTATCAGGAATATTATTGTAGTTGTTGCTTTCGTATTAGCAACTATATTGTTGTTAGTTGTTATTCAATATTTTAAGCTAAGAAAGCTCAATAAAAAAATGAAAGAACAAGAGGCTCAGTTAGTAGAATCAAATGAAACTAAAGATAGATTATTTTCAATTATTGGTCATGATCTAAGAGGCCCTATTGGCAATGTACCTGTGATGCTTGAGTTGATGACTGCACCAGATACTACAGATAAAGATAGAGCATATTTGTATGAAAATCTATTATCACATTCTTTGGCAACAAAAGAGACATTAGATAAATTACTTTATTGGGGGCAATCTCAAATAAAAGGTGCAATTTCGAATCCTGAAAAATTCACTATTGCAAGCTCTCTAAATGGCATTATTGATTTAGCGTTATCTCAAGCTAGGCAAAAACAAATTACGATAGTAAATAAGATTGAACCCAGCTTCCTACTGTATGGCGATCCGTCTCACTTCGACTTTATTTTGCGCAACTTATTGAGTAATGCGATTAAGTTTACTAATGCAGGAGGCGAGGTTGTTTTGACATCCGATAAAACCACAAAAGATGGGTTTGTAGTTTTTGCAGTGAGAGATAACGGAGTAGGAATTGACGCTGAACGTTTGAATGTGATATTCAATCCTTTATCTGGAAGCACTCTAGGTACCTCAGGAGAAAAGGGGACTAGTATAGGTTTAATGTTATGTAATAAATTTGTGAATGAAAACGGAGGCGATATATGGGTGGAAAGCAAGTTGGGTGTGGGTACTATCTTCTTCTTTACGTTTAGGTTAGCTTAATGTTTTATGACTAAAATAAATAAGGTCCCGCCTCTAATGTAAATGTCGAGACAGGACCTTTTCTTATTATATATGACTTAGTATCTCGTAAAATCTATAACAGTCTTCGTATGTATTATACATAGGTACTGGAGCTATCCTGATTACATTGGGCTCTCTCCAGTCGGCAATTACTCCATTTTCTTCAAGTATTGCAAACACTTCTTTTCCTCTTTCTGAGAACAGTAAAGATAGTTGACAGCCTCTCTTTTGTGGGTCAGAAGGAGTAATTATTTCAAAATTCAAATTGGTTATTTGGCGAAGAAGGTAATCCATATAAGCAGTCATATTTACGCTCTTTTCCCTAAGGGTAGGGAGTGTCGCTTTTTCAAACAAGTCCAAAGAGGCATTGTGAGCTACCATATTAAATACGGGTGCGTTACTCATTTGCCAACTTCCGGCTCCTTCAGCTGGTATAAATCCCTTCTTCATTTGAAAACGAGTTCTCTCATCATTGCCCCACCAGCCTGCTAGTCTGAAAAGTTCTTTGTTTTTACTATGCCGCTCATGTACAAATGCACCTCCTACTCCCCCAGGACCAGAGTTAAGATACTTATAAGAACACCAGCATGCAAAATCTGTATTCCAATCATGAAGTTTCAATGGTATGTTGCCAACCGCATGCGCCAAATCAAATCCACAATATGCACCTACTTCATGAGCAGCAGTAGTGATTGACTCCATGTCAAATACTTGCCCGGTGTAATAGTTTACACCTCCTATCACCACCAGTGCTAGCGAGTCTCCTGCGTCTTTTATAGCATTTATGATGTCTTCATCATTTATAGTGTGTGCTCCATTTATTGGCGATACTTCAATGATGGCATCATAAGGGTCGAAACCATACATTTTTACTTGTGTTTCTATAGCATATTGATCAGATGGAAAAGCTCCTGCCTCCATTATTATTTTATATCTCTCTTTAGAAGGGCGATAGAAAGAGATCATCAATAAGTGTAAGTTCACGGTAAGCGTATTCATTGCTACTACCTCTATTGGATTAGCGCCCACTATTTTTGATAGTCTATCACTAAATATAGAATGATACGAAAACCATGGGTAGCCAGCTCTGAAGTGGCCTTCTACGCCATATCTCGCCCAGTCGCGTAGTTCTTTTTGCATTAAATAGTCAACACTCTTGGGCTGAAGACCCAATGAATTACCACAGAAATATATTGTATCTTTATCATTGTGCTGAGGAAAATGAAAACGTTCTCTGAATGGGAATAAAATATCCATTTGATCGCACGATTGTGCATACTCCTGTGAGGCTTCGAAAGGTGCCGACATGGTATTGTTTTTTGTTGCTGCAAAAGTACTTAGCCTAATTGATAAATTGTTAACATCTCAATAGTCTTCATTTTTTTAACTTGCTGATAATGATTAAAAAACTCGAACTAAGAAAGACTTTACTTACAATCGCATTGTTAAGTATTTGCAAGCTGGTTTCTGCACAATATCATTTGATACAACCTTTCTCTATAGGTCTTAGGGGCAATCCAGATGGTGGCGGTTTAACTGCAAGGTTTCATGCTTATGACAACCTTTTTGTAGAAGGGCAGGCTAACCTTTCTGAGGCACTCAAAATGGATCTGGTAGAAGCACAATGGGTGCACTTTTGATAGCTGGCAATTTATGTTATGGCGAGCAGATTAGGGTGTTTTTAGGTGTAGGTACCACCTTTGGGGTTTGGCAAAGGTATAGTCATGTAGATAAACTGGAAAGATACAATGGCTACTGCTTATATGCTGGTATAGATTATGCTATATCTGGTTTGCCAATAACTGTTGGGTTGGATGCACGGCCTAGTTACGTAGTTGCAAATTCTGGTCCTGTAACCTTGCCCAACAATACTATTGGATTGAATATCAGATACTATTTTGGAGATTGGAAAATAATTGGCAGAACTAAAAAGACAGAAAAGTAGTGAAGTGTATTTCATCTTATTTTAAGCTGTTTTCACCGACTTTTAAGAATTCTTTGCCGAATAACATACCATTTTACAAACCTAACAAACATACCTTTGACTCAAATTAAAACAAAAAATGAAAAAAGGATTATTGATTACCCTAGGTATTATTGCTATGATTGTCTTTATGGGAGGCTGTACATACAATGGTATGAACTCAACCCAAAAAGAAGCACAACAAAAATGGGCTGATGTACAAAGTAGTTATCAGCGAAGAGCTGACCTTATTCCAAATTTGGTAGCTACTGTGAAGGGTGTTGCTAATTTTGAAACAACAACTCTTACTCAGGTTATTCAAGCTCGTGCGAGCGCTACTTCTATTAAAGTAGATGCTAATGACCTAACTCCAGAAAAATTGCAACAGTTTCAGCAATCACAAGGACAGCTAAGTCAGGCTTTAGGTAGACTGATGGTGGTGTCTGAACAATATCCACAGCTAAAGGCTAATGAGAGTTTTAAAGACCTTCAGAGTCAGTTAGAAGGAACAGAGAACAGAATCAAAGTTGCTCGCGATGCTTTTAATGAAGCTGCTAAGGTTTACAATGTGAAAATAACAAACTTCCCAAATGTGCTTTTTGCTGGAATGTTTCATTTCAAGGAGATGAGCATGTTCCAGGCAGAGCAAGGTGCAGAAAAAGCTCCAAAAGTTCAGTTTTAGTACTTTAATGTATTTCAAACTATTTGCGCCATGCCTCATAGGCGTGGCGCTTTTTAATATGTTTAAATTATGCTTTCGTTATTCAAGAAAAAGAATTTCCTCTCAAAAGAGCAACAAGAGTTGGTTGTAGAGGCTATTAGACAGGCAGAGTTATCAACAACTGGTGAAATTAGGGTCTATATGGAGGCAAATTGCGACCATGATGACCCTATGAAGCGTGCAAGTGAGTTGTTTTATCGGTTGGGAATGGATAATACGGTTTCAAGAAATGCTGTCATTGTTTATCTGGCATATGAGGATAAGAAATTTGCCCTATACGGAGACAAGGAAATCTATATAAAAGCAGGAGGAAAGCAGTTTTGGGAAAAAGCAGCTGCCAAACTGGCAAGTAATCTCAAAGAAAAAAAATATGTTGATGGTTTAGTAGCCTGTATTAATGAATTAGGTGCAGCTATGTCTATTAGTTTTCCATTCGATCCATCTATTACAAAAAACGAATTGCCAGACGAAATTGTTTTTGGCAAATAATCTCTACTTCTATAAACATGAATATACTATACAGGAGTCTAATATTGATATTTGCATCTTTATTACTTGCTACAGGTGCATGGTCTGGAAATGCTGATTTCCCAGAAAAACCTAATCCTCCTAAACTTGTCAATGATTTTGCTAAAGTTCTATCTGTTAATGAATCTCAAGCATTAGAGGCGAAATTGGTTGCTTTTACAAATGCTACTTCCAATCAAATTGCTGTGGTTACAATGACTAGTATTGGCGAGTATGATGTGGCAGATTATGCAATTAAGTTATTTAATAAGTGGGGAGTAGGCGATGCTAAAAAAGACAATGGTATTTTGCTATTTGTGGCAGTTGGCGATAGAAAAGCTTGGATAGTAAATGGTAAGGGCTTACAGGGTGTAATGACTGATGCTAGGTCTTCAAGGATTTTTCGTAACGTACTTCGACCCGCTTTTAAAGAAGGTAATTATTATGGAGGATTAGATGCAGCTGTTGATGAAATCATATCTATTACAAAAGGTGAGTTTAAAGCAGATAAAAAAGAAAAGAAAGATCTACCATTCCCTGCTTTGGTTGTAATTATCATTTTCATAGTGATTGTGGTGGCCATATTTAAGCGAGGTGGCGGTAGCAACGGTGGTGGTGGCTATATGAGTAGAAAGGGTGGTATGGATGGATTGACTACAGCCTGGCTCATATCTCAAATGCTCAATAGTGGCCGCAGAGGTGGGGGCGGCTGGAGCGATGGCGGAGGAAGTAGCTGGGGAGGTGGTG
>CALRKH020000012.1:0-48466 GCA_943367855.1 Asaia bogorensis
TGACCAATCCGGTATAAAACCCAGCTGTGTAATCGGACTGGATTACAGAGCCAGACATATTGAGCTGTGCTACTTGTCTAGGCCCCCATAAAGCGCTTGTAAAAGTTGACACAATGTATCTGTTGCTACATGGATTGATGACAGAGGAGTAAAACTCATAATTGACTCCAAATGGCAGAGGAGCAAGTAGCGTGACTGTGCCCGCTAAAGGATCAATATTGGTGAAGGAATTGACACCTGTAGCTGTATCAACAGATATAGCATAGAGTTGATTATTATTATTGTTGTACCTGAGGCCAAGCATGTAGCGACCAGTGTCTGCAGCTAGGACTGTAGTTGTAGCAGAACCGGGCACATATTTTTCTACACTATATAACGTAGGGTAAAAAGAGGTGATATTGAAGTACATATCGCCGGTGGCATTGTTGACAGTGGAGGTAACTGGAGATGCTGTATTTGTATTTTGGACAGTAGTAGCTACTGGAGTGGCGGTGAATGAGGTGCCGCTGGTAGTAATCTCAACGACTTCGGCCAAGCTAGCAGAAAAGCGGAGACAATAGAGTTTATTAGTAACAGGGTTGTATACCAGGCCTTCGAGATACTGAGGGGAAGCACTAGTATATGTGGAAACAATACCAGCAGTAGTGATTTTTAGCAAATTGCTAGTTCTGGTAGAATTGTTGATCTGGAAAACATAGCAGCAGCTATCGACGGTGTTGTAAGCGACCTGATTGGTATAGCCTGAAAGCATGACTGTGGTAGTAGGCGTAGTGGCTAAAGTGGCTGGATTGATGGCACCCCAACTGGATGATGCGGAAGCTCTATTAAATAGAGAATCGGTGAACACATAACCATGCAAGGTGGCGCTACAGGGTAAAGGAGGATCTACAATGGTGGTTTCTCTTTTGCAAGAGGCAAAAAGTAGAGAGATGGTGATGCAAGACAATGAGATGTATGCAGCAACTTTAGATTTAAGTATGTTTATCATAATGATTTAGACATGATTGAATAGAATATGGTTGGGTTTATTAATCATTAACATGGTAAAGGATGTTAAATATTTTTACTTTTAAGTAATAACTGAAGCCAAAATGAAGAGCAGCAATAACGAGCGAATCTATAGACTGTTGTTTAGTAGTGTGTATCCGCTATATGTGCAAAAAGCAGAGCGGAAAGGACGCACTAAAGCAGAGGTAGATGCAGTGATATGCTGGCTAACGGGCTATGACGAAACAGGGCTGCAACAACAAATAGAAGGCAGACATGATTTTGAGCAGTTTTTTGCAGAGGCGCCAGCAATGCACCCCAATGCGGTGAAAATAACAGGTATGATATGTGGCCATAGGGTAGAAAGCATAGAAGACCCGCTGGTGCAAAAGGTGCGACAGCTAGACAAATTGATAGATGAGCTAGCTAAGGGGCGAGCAATGGAAAGGATATTGAGACAACAAGCATTACAATAATGATAATTTGTTAAAAACCTAGCCCTTAGAATCCATGAAAAATTGGTCAATTCTCAATAATTATTAAGGAATTGAGTGGAATTTTTGAGTGATAAAAATCATATGTCAGACTGACCTATAATGCAAGGTGCTGATTATCAATTACATATAGTGCTTGCAGCTCCAAGCTTAGATTGAAAATTTATTTTGTAGTTAATGCTTTGTTATTAACTTTATCTTTTAATTTGCAATGCATTTAGATAATTATCTGGCAAAAATGAAAAATGATTGTGAATGATAAAAAAGAAGCATAGTAATTATTAATCTGATAAACTATTAGAAATTCGGCTAAATCATGAGCTTATAACAATGATAGCAAATAGATAAAGAAGAATGAACTATTAAAATAAAAGCCATAAATTTTCAACCCACCTTAAAAAACGGAAACATGAACACTAGAAACATTTTTAAGATAGCAATAGCAGCCATAGGACTGCTGGCAGCTGGCAGAGATGCAACTGCTCAGCTAGTGAATTGTAATGGATTTATTAAGGGTAATTATATAGAGGTGGGAGTGAATTCGCTAGGGTCTTATGGCTCAAGTACAGAAGCACCTACTGGTTACCATCCTAGGGGGGGGAATAGTGTTTTTAATACTTGCTCGATGACCATTGGTCCGGCGGGTACAAGTTTGGGGTTTGTGGCCGACCCAGATAAAGATGGATGGTCTACGGGCACACCTGCCTATATAGGGGATTATTTTTTGCCGGGTAGTCCATATGAAGGTTGGATGATAGAAGTGAATGGGACAAAAACTTTTCAGCATAATGGCGCTACAAGTTCTCTTGGCAGTATAACATCTGTAAACAATAGTGGCAGGGTTAGGTCTGTGGTTTGGCAAGGAGCATATAGTGGTTTAGCTATAAGGCAGGTGACTTCGATAGATACTGCAAATTTGTTTTTTACTACCAGTGTAACACTGAGAAACACTACTAGCAGCCCGCGTGCCAATGTGTATTATTTGAGAGGTGTAGATGCAGATAATGAGCAAACTGTAAGTGGTAACTTTTCTACCAACAACTCTATAGTGTATCAACGCCCGAATGCACTGAATGCTACATTAGTAAGTGCTACAGGAACTACCTATGGAGCCTATCTAGGTCTTGGCACGCTAGATACACGTGCCCGTTGTTACATACTACCTGCATGGCCACCATCGCCAGCACTAAGCACCATATATGGCGGTGCTACAGGATATACCTACAGCGGCAACCTGAACGGGGATTATGCAATTGGTATCGTATTCAACCTAGGCACTATAGCCGCTGGCGACAGCACAACGTTTGTATACACATACATACTAAAAGGCAGCGATTTCTTAACTGCGCTAGCCACCACAACCAGCAACTGGCAAGCTACTGGCGATGCATCATTTACTCGTAAATCGGGAGATACGGCCACTATATGCCAATATGCCAGCACTACGCTTACTATCAATAACCCGGCTGACTATAGCTATACCTGGAGCTCGCTAAGTGGTGAGAGCTTATCGGCAACTACAGGCAATAGCACTACAGTAACAGCGGGCACTACAATGGTAAGACTAATGGCTGTAGGCACTGGTTTGGGGCCTAATGACACGGTTTACATCAACGTCAATCCATCGAAAGAGTTGCCAAGTACACCAACAGTGGCGAGCAATAGTCCGCTATGTGTGGGTGGCACTATGAGCTTAACAGCTAGCAGCACTACGAGTGGCGTTAGTTACAATTGGGCTGGCCCTGGAACGTATACATCAACGGCTCAGCATCCAAGCCGCACATCAGCCACTACAACTATGAGTGGTGTATATAGCGTGACTGCAACTAAACTAGGCTGCACATCGGAGGCGGGCACAACCAACGTGGTGGTGAGCACACCACCAACAAGCTATAGTGCCACTGGTGCTGGAGCATATTGTGCAGGAGGCGAGGGAGTAACGATAACACTATCGGGCTCTGAAACAGATGTAACGTATGAACTGGGAACAAGCGGAACTAGCGCAGGAAGTGCCATAACTGGCACAGGAAGTGCACTGAGTTGGGGGCCGATAACAACTGCTGGTATATATACCATAACCGCTACCAGAACAGCTGGAGGATGCAGCACATCTACTACTGTAAGTGGAATAGTGAGTGTGCTAGGACAACCAACATCATATACCGTGACTGGAGGGGGTGCGTATTGCCCTGATGGCAGCGGTGTAGCAGTAGGACTGAGCGGCTCTGAAAGTGGAGTAACTTATCAGCTACTACGTGCTGGCAGTACCGTGGGAAGTGCAGTGACTGGGACAGGAAGTGCCATCAGTTTTGGTAGTGTGACAGAAGTAGGTAACTATACTGTATTAGCTACAAACAGCACAACAAGCTGTGCAGCTGCTATGGCTGGCAGTGTGGATGTGGTATTGCAAACATCACCTACTATAAGCTGTGCTGGCAACATGACTACGGCAGCTGAGGCTGGACTGTGCGGTGCTAATGTAAGCTATACTGCAGCAACGGCTACAGGCACACCTACACCAAGTATTAGCTACAGTGCAGCATCAGGCAGTTTCTTTGCTGTAGGCACCAATGTAGTGACTGCTACTGCAAGCAATGCTTGCGGGACTGCAACATGCAACTTTGAGATAGAGGTGACGGCAGGTTCACTGAGCGTATCGGCAACAGCCACAAATACATCTTGCAATGGGGGTAGTAATGGTTCGATAAGCACAACAGTATCTGGAGGAACAGGCAGCTATACTTATAGCTGGACGGGAGGCGCAAGCGGAGCTAATCCGACTAGCTTAGCGGCTGGAACATATACTGTGACTGTGAGTGATGCTACATGCAGCAGCATAAGCCCTGCCACAGCAGTGGTAACAGTAGGTGAGCCTAGTGCACTGACAGTAAGTGCAACTGTGACACAACCTAGCTGCAGCTACAACACAGGCAGTGTATCACTATCGAGCACAGGTGGAACAGGCGCAATAACCTATAGCGGATCTGCCACTAGTAGTTTAACAACTGGTACATATAGCTATACGGTAACAGATGCTAATGGATGCACGGCCAGCACAACAGCAACAATAAGTGCGCCTAGCGCTATAAACTATACCTCTATAACGGCTACCAACATATCTTGCAACAATAGCAATGGTGGTGCACATGCAGATGGAACAGCAACTGTAAATGGCGCCAGTGGAGGTACCGGTAGCCTAAGCTATAGCTGGAGTAATGGTGCAACCAGCAACCCCGCTACTGGCTTAAGTGCTCCTGCTACCTATAGTGTAACGATAACTGATGCAAATGGATGCTCAACAACTGGCAGTGTAACTGTAGGACAACCTACACTGTTGACAATAGGTAAAACAGTAACCAATGTTTCTTGCAACAGCAGTAATGGTGGTAGTAGTAATAATGGTAGTATTGTAACTACAGTAAGCGGCGGAACTAGTGGCTATACATATAGTTGGAGCGGAGGTGCTACTACAGCCAATAGAACAGGATTGAGCGCAGGCACGTATAGCCTGACTGTAACAGACGCTAAAGGCTGTACGGCAACGACAACAGCTACAGTAAACCAACCTGCGGCTTTTGGCAGCTCTATAACTGTAACACCTGCTAACACGACGTATACTGGTGGCAATCCGAACAATATATACTTGGGATATGGACCACAAACAGCTACACTAACAGCTAACGCAAGCACAGGAAGCGGCTATACATACTCGTGGTCGCCAGCTAGCAGGTTGAGCTGCACAAGCTGCCAAAACCCTATGTTTACACCGACAGTGGCTGGCACCTATAACTATACCGTAACTGTGACTAATAGTAACGGATGCACTAAGAGAAGTAGTGTAACGATGAATGTAGTGAATGTAAAAGACCCTAGTAAGAAGAATAAAATACTATTGTGCCACATGACTGGCAGCGGACATACCAATCAATTATCTATAGCTGCAAGTGCTGTACCTGCGCACCTTACAGGGCATAGTGGCGATAGACTTGGCGAATGCCCGGGCGGATGTGGCAGCAGACCAATGGCTGGCACAAGCGAACATGAAGGTAATGATGACATAATGGTGTATCCTAACCCTACTGAAGGAATGATCAATGTGGAATTACCGCTTTATATGACAACAGCCAAGGTAACTGTGATAGATGCAGTAGGCAGAGTAGTGACTGAACGTACCATAGCTGAGCATAAGGGTGAAGTAATACAAATAGACTTAGCAGGAGCTACTAAGGGCATTTATATGGTGCGCATCATAGCCGAAGATGAGATAAACACCATTAAAGTGCTGGTGCGATAAGCACAGGTACTGAAATGATAGTATATACTAGCGCCACTTGTAACATCGGTATTAACTGATAGAACAAGTGGCGTTAGTATTTTACATTGTACGTACCTAATGGGCATTAAACAAAATAAAAACAGTAGTGAATATTTTGTAAGTTTATATTCGTTACCGTAAACTAGCCCATATGAAAATTAGCAACTCGCTTAAATTAACCTTCATATACCTGTTGGCGGGTTTAATATGGATCTACTTTAGTTACGCTATTGTGGCGTTTTTCTTTAGGACAGTAGCACAACAATTATTTTATCAAACCATAAAGGGATTCTTCTATGTAGTGTCTACAGCCGTAATGTTGTACTTCCTGCTTAGAAATTTTTATGATGCTCAACTAGAGAAACTGACTGAAATACGTAAAAAAAACAACGAAATAAAAGAGACTGAAAACCGGTATCAATTGTTGTTTGCCAATAGCCCATTGGCGGTGTTGACAGTAGATGCAGACACTGGCATGTTGCTTGACTGGAATGACAAGGCTGTTTCATTTTTTGAGTTGGCAGGGTGTGAAAAAGAAGTAAACACCATAAGGCAGGTGTTGCCAGAATACATTTTGTAGAGGGCACCAACATGCCTAAAAGAATGGATGGGCCTTGCATAGTATTGCACAAGCGCAGTGATGGCAAAGCAATGAATATAGAGATAAGTGGAAGCGCCTTTAACTATAATGGAGTTGCCTGTCTGCAGCTGCTTTGTAATGATGTGAGTGATAGAGAACGAGCGATAAGAAGACTGGCTGATAATGAGCGAAAACTACTAAGTGCCCAGAAAATAGCTAAGATAGGCTACTGGCAGTATATGATGGAAAGCGGGAAAATGTATTGGTCGGATGAGGTGTATGAAATATGGGGAACGAAAGCCGATGAATTTGATTTGCGCTATGAGTCATTTTACAATTCTATACATCCGGATGATAGACATTTGCTGCCTAGTAGTATAACGGATTCCAAATCCGACAATGTGGACTTTGATATAGAGCATAGAATAGTATTGGGAGATGGGCGCATAAAGTGGGTACACGAGCGAGGCACACTACAGTGCGACGAGCAAGGACAACCTAAGTATCTGGAGGGGACAGTGCAAGATATAACATCCCAAAAGTTACTATCGATATCGCTGGAAGAGAGTGTGCAGCGATATGATTATGTAACCAAAGCTACCTCTGATGCGATATGGGATTGGGACTTGATAGAGCAACGAATGCTATGGAACGAGAGTGGCAATAGTCCAATTAAACTACCGTTGCACAAGGATGAAGATTCAGAAATACAATGGCTGAAGCATATAGAAGCAACAGATAGGGAAAGAGTGCGTGCATCAATCAGCAAAGCTATAGAAGATGGCTTACAATATTGGAGTGAGGAGTATAGATGTATGTGCATACAGCACCAATACATGTATGTGAGGAATGTAGCCTATATACTGAGAGACAACACTGGCAAGGCTGTAAGAATAATAGGTGCAATAAGTGATATAACAGAGCAAAAGAAGAAGGAACTAAATGCACAGGTATTATCGGCAATAAGTATTGCTTTTAGTGTTGGGGACAGTTTGGCAAAAGCACTAGAGTTGCTTATGAAAACAGTGTGCGAAATGGGCAATGTGGACCTTGCTGAGACATGGATAGTAGGTGCTGAACAAAAACGCATTAACCTGATAGCCAAATATGCAACCCCTGATGTAGCAACAAAGTTTTATAGTGACCAACTAATGCCCATAAGTGGTGGAGAGTAAAAATGCTACAGAGGCTATTATAGCGCTGAAGAACAAGACTATAGACTTGGTAATACTAGACATAAACCTAGGGGAAAAACAACAAAATGGCATTGGCCTGGCAGAAGACATACAAAGGCTTTACAACATCCCCTTTATATACCTCACGGCATATGACACAGCCGATATAGCGAAACAAGCCGTGGCAACAATGCCGCATTCATACATCACTAAGCCATTCAAGAATATGGACCTGGTGGCTAGCGTAGATCTGGCAATGCGCCAATATGCCTCTGCCGACCGAGCAAAACCCACCATAACAGTAAAGGATGGAGCATATAATGTGCTACTACCAACAGATGAGATAGACTACATAGAATCTGCGGGCAACTATGTGCATTTTTATGCAGGCGATAAGGTATATAAAAGCAGAGCAGTAATAAAACAAATACTGGAGCTGCTGCCACCAGATGCTTTTATACAAACACACAGAGCCTACGTGATCAACAAGAGTAAGATAGAGAAATATAATGCAAAGGCGCTGGTGATAAACAATAAAGAAATACCAATATCTAAACACTATGTAGACGAATGGCCCCTGTAGCTATGTTGTGTTTTTGTGGTAGCGGCAATATTGCTGTACCTTTCGGCTAGGTATCTATGAGCTGGAGCAGAGTAATAATACTGTTGTTTGGGGTGCTGCTAGCAGGCTCGCTGGTGTTTTGGCAGGAGCGTATGTTGTTTCTGGATGCGCCCCATATACTGTTCAGGATAATAAATGAGGAGTCTTTACAGATTACTGTGAATCGCTACGGTTCCTTTGTGACTCAGATGCAACCATTGCTAGCCACCAAACTGCACTTGCCGCTAGCATGGGTGATGCGTGTGTACTCTATGAGTTTCAATATATTCTACCTGTTGGTAGCATTGCTGCTGTGTTATAGATATAAGCGGATGGAACTAGCTGTGCTACTTGGGTTGTATTGCACGCTGCTGGTTAGCGACACCTATTACTGGACTAATAACGAGGTGCACCAGGGCATAGCGTGGCTGTTGCTAGGTATGGGGGCTAGTATATATGTGGCAGAGCGATGGAAAAGAGATGTACTTGTAATACTTACTTTTGGCACTTGGGTTGGGTTGGCCATCTGGACACATCCGCTAGTGATGTTTGTAGCAGGATATTTATGGTTGTTCTTGTGGATAGGCTATAGTGACCTATTGAGTCGCAGGCAGTGGGTGAGCACAAGTGTGCTGTTGATACTGCTGGCATGGGGCAAATATTACGAAAGCTCTGCTAACTGGTATGATGCTAATAAGATAGATATGGTGCGGCATGTGGGCTGGAAAGAAATAAAAGGAATAACGAGTTCGGTAAATTTTCATTTTCTGGTGTCGGGCATGTGGCAAAACTATTGGCTACTGGGGCTAGGGAGTGTAGCAGGCATGGCTGCACTGCTATGGCAAAAAAAATGGCTACAGGCACTACTAGGCATAGCTGCCGCTATGGTATATGTCGCTATTGTGTGCCTTACCTATAGAGAAGCTACACCTACATTCTATATAGAGAGTGAGTATATGCCGCTAACGATAATACTAATGGCACCGTTTGTCTATTACGTATTACCGAGACTGAAACGTAGTAATGGAGCGGCCCTACTAGCTGTAGCTATGGGCATAAGGCTGGCATACATTAGTGCAGCATCGCCAATGTTTGTGAACCGCGTGGAGCTGCTGCGCAATGCTAATGAGGCTATGAACCTAAATGGGCTACATAAGGTGATAGTGCCAGATACTAGTATGGTGCTGAATGAAGCACTGGTGATGAACTGGGGGGTGCCTGTAGAGAGTATGCTACTGTCGGCCGTGAGTGGCGACAAGCCTAATAATAGCTGGACTATGCTGCCTGAAGCTGCTATAGTGAAGGCGAAACATATAGGTAAAGATACATTGCTAGGTTGTTTTGAGCAGAGACCATATGAGCAGTTGAATAAGCACTACTTTGAGGCAGATGCCAACAACTACTATGTGGTTATGAGCTATGATGAACTGGTGCGAAGAAAAGAAACAGATAACAGACAATAAAGTAACGTATGAAGATATTGTTGGTGTCGGCTACGGAGGCCGAGGTGGCAGCATACCTAAGCAGGAAACATGAGTGGGTGCATAGCCTGATAACTGGAGTAGGCAGTGTGGCTACTACGTATGCACTTAGTAAGGCACTGGCAAGCCAGCAGTATGACTTTGTGCTACAGGCTGGTGTGGGTGGCAGTTATGATAAAGGTGTTCCGCTGGGTAGTGTGCTGCATGTGGTGCAAGACTGTTTCGGTGACCTAGGAGCTGAAGACCATGATAAATATGTGAGTATGATGGAACTGGGACTGATACAAGCAAACGAGCCCCCATATAGCAACGGCATGCTATGCGCACCACCACATAATATAAGCAATGCTATAGCACTGCCCAAGGTGAGTGGCATAACTGTGCAAACGGTGACAGGCAGCGCACCTACTGTGGCCCTGCGAGGGGCTATGGGGCATGTGGTGGAGAGTATGGAAGGAGCAGCTATGCACTATGTGTGCTTGCAAGAAGGGGTAGCCTTTGCCCAAGTGCGTGGTATAAGCAATTATGTGACCCCACGCGACAGAAATAGCTGGAAGATGAAGGATGCGATAGTGAACCTGAATGAATGGCTGAGCGATTTTTTGGCAAAGGTTTAGGTATTGTTAGCACTACCTTTGTGGGATAAAAAACAGATGTAGCATGAAGCTGACAATGGGTTTTAGCCCCTGCCCTAACGACACGTTTATATTTGATGCTATGGTGAATGGCAAAATAGATACTATGGGGCTAGAGCTAGACTATGTGCTGGAGGATGTGGAGACCCTGAACCAATGGGCAATGGCTGGCAAGCTGGATGTAACCAAGCTGAGCTACAGCACACTGCTGGCTACTGTGCAGCAATATGCACTGCTGCATAGTGGCAGTGCACTAGGCAAAGGAGTGGGGCCGCTACTAGTAGCTAAAAGCCCGCTGGATATGAACAATATAGCCGACTATAGCATAGCTATACCGGGCACTAAAACTACCGCTAATCTACTACTAACACTGGCATGGCCAGAAGCCAAAAATAAAACCGAACTTATATTCAGCGAAATAGAACAGGCTGTGCTAGATGGAGCGTTTGATGCCGGGCTTATCATTCACGAGAGTCGATTTACCTATGCAGCTAAAGGGCTGCATAAGCTAGCCGACCTTGGCGACTGGTGGGAGCAAAGTACGGGTGCAGCCATACCACTGGGAGGCATAGTGGTGCGCAGATCGCTGGGCAGCGAGGTGGCCAGTGTGCTAGACCAAGTGATAAAAAATAGCTTAGCCTATAGCTGGGCGAATTATCCACAATTATCGGACTTTGTGCAGTGCCATGCCCAAGAGATGGAGGAGACTGTGATGCGCCAACATATAGACCTGTATGTAAATGAATATACTACTGACCTAGGCCCTATAGGGCGCGGGGCTATAGAGACATTATTTGCGAAGGCTGCTGCTGCTGGCCTAACAGCGAGCAGAACGCTGCCAGAGGTGTTTTATTGAGCGTAATTGAGCTTGCTATCAACTACAATGCCTGCTGTTTGCTAAACGGCAGGCATTGTAGTTTGAGAATGTATTGTTATTGAGCCTGCTGGCTGTTGGTGCCGGGCTTGTTTTTCTTTTTGTCGGTCTTGCGGCCTGCTTTCTTCAGTGCGGCATCTATTAGCCATTCCAGTTGGCCATTGACACTTCTAAAGTCATCTGCAGCCCATTGCTCCAGCGCCTTGAAGGTGTCTTCATCTAGCCTTAATACAAATGATTTTTTATCTGCCACGTTAACGAAACTTGTAAGCGTATAAAAGATAAATTGGTGCAGCAGCTACGCTATCGCTCCTGCACCAATTGGGGTCATTAACTATACAGTGTGCCTGTGTTTAGCACAGGTTGTGCACCTTTCTCGCCACAGAGCACCACCATCAGGTTGCTCACCATTGTGGCCTTCTTTTCTTCGTCCAGATTCACAATTTCTTTTTTGCTCAGTTGCTCCAGCGCTAGCTCCACCATGCCCACTGCACCTTCTACTATCTTGTAGCGAGCTGCCACTATAGCTGTAGCCTGTTGGCGTTGTAGCATAGCACCTGCTATCTCTTGAGCATAGGCAAGGTGGCTGATGCGAGCCTCTATAACCAGTATGCCTGCCGATGCCAGTCTGTCGTTGAGCTCTTCTACGAGCAACTGCATTATTTTATCGCCACCCTCTCTCAGGGTTATATCGGCATCCTGGTCTTCTATACTGTCGTAGGCAAAGCGCATGGTAAGCGTGCGTAGCGCAGCCTCGCTCTGCATGCGCACAAAGGCGTTGTAGTCGGCCACCTCGTAAGCAGCTTTGTATGTGTCTTTTATTTGCCACACCAGCACTGCTGCAATCTCTACAGGGTTACCCATTTTGTCGTTCACCTTTAGTGTAGGAGTAGCCATGTTTTGCACCCGCTGAGATAGGCGGATACCTGCATAAAAAGGATTTACAAAAAAGAGGCCGTTATCTTTTACAGAGCCTACATACTTACCAAAGAGGTTGAGTACACGAGCATGATTGGGCTGCACAATAACTATACCCTTCCAGATGATAAATGTGAGCAGAAATAAGAGAATCATTGGCAGGACGTAGAGCCCCGAATCTTCGGCTACCATAATGAGACAAACAACTGCGAGCACCAGCGAAACAAGCGACATGAACAGGGCTAAATAGCCGTTGAGGGGTTTGATGATTCTTTCCATAATTTTTAGCGAAATGGCTTTTAGTGTGATATCATTTCGATATCAAAGGTATATCTTTTTGCGATTACACAAATTAATTAATTGTTAACACAAGAGCCAGCTCTAGGGCTGGCTCTTGGTAGTAATTTAAAACTTATATTAGTGTGTTATTTGCGCTCGTTATAGAGCATTTTCACCAGCCCATCGGCCAGGCCCACTTTAGGCACGTATATCTCTTTGGCTTCTGTCCAGCGCATTACAGAGGTGTATATCTGTAAGGCAGGTACTATCACATCGGCCCTATCGTCTCTAAACTGATAGAGGTGTTTTCGCTCCTCTATGGTGCTATTACTTAGCTCTTTGTAATAATCTCGAAGCAGATCTAGCGATAGAGGTTTACCTTCTTTTCTTTTGGAGATGGAGAATATCTTATTGATATTGCCCCCTGTGCCTATAGCCTCTAGCGGCAAGTGGCTACGGGTGTGTGTTTTAATATACCATTTCATATGGTCCCACTGTTCTTCCGTCACTCTGTTGTGCAGCAAGCGTATGGTGCCTATATTAAAAGACTCTTTGAAAATGGTTTTATTGTTGGAAAATAATGTAACCTCAGTGCTGCCTCCACCCACATCTATATAGAGGTAAGACTTATTGGCAGAGAGGTTTTCGGCAATGTGGGTTTCGTAGAGTATGTTGGCTTCTTCTTGTCCGGTTATTATTTCTATTCTTATACCCGTTTCGTTGTAGATGTCTTCAATAATTTCTTTGCTATTGTTAGCATCTCTCATGGCAGAGGTGGCACAAGCCCTCATAGCCTCCACATTGTATATGTCCATAAGTGTCTTGTAGGCTCTTATGGTTTGCATTAGCTTCTGTCTTTTTTCGGGAGTTATAAAGCCTTTCTCAAACACCTCGAAACCTAAGCGCAGCGGTATGCGAAGCAGGCATAGCTTTGTAAAATCGACTGTACCGTCTTTGTATACAGAGGTCTCGCTAATGAGCAGGCGAGCGGCATTAGACCCTATATCAATAGCCGCTAGTACCATTTACTTGTAGGTTTTGGTTTGTAGATACTTATAAATTGCCTCCTGCGAACGAACAGCTGGCTGGGTTTCATCTCGCTGCACATAATGATTGCTTTGTTCGTTATCCAAGATACGTCCTTTCACGTTTTCTGCAAGCTGGATGCGCAATATTTCCTGCAACTCTTCTTGTATTTCTTTATCGAATATGGGACATGCAGCTTCAATTCTGTGGTCCAGATTGCGCACCATCCAGTCGGCAGACGATATGAACATGCGAAGAGATGCCCCAGAGCCAAACTGAAAAATGCGCGCATGTTCTAGATAATCGTCTATGATGCTGATGGCACTTATGGAGCCTTTAAACGACTTATGCTCGGTGTAGGCGCAGCATATGCCTCTAATTACCATTTGCACCTTAACACCATATTTGGCAGCCAAGTATAGTTTGTCAATAAGTGCTTTATCTACCAGGCTATTGAGCTTTATGATGATAGATGAAGACACTCCTCTTTTAGCCTGTTTCATGATGCGGTCTATATTCAGCAGCATATTGCGCCTCATATTGTGTGGCGAAACGGGCAGTGTTTTGCAAGCACTAAGTGCATTCAGTTTTCTGGTAGGATGCTCTATATAATCGAAGATGCGATTGATATCGGCTATAATATTCTTATTGGTTGTGAGTAAGGTATGGTCGCCATAATACCTTGCGGTATTTTCATTAAGATTGCCAGTACTTACAAATCCATACTGTATCGTTTTGTTGAACTGTCGTTTTTTGATACTACATATCTTGGCATGTACCTTCATGCCGGGTATACCTAGCAGCACCTTTACACCTTCTTCCTCCAGCTTCTCTCTCCAACGCATATTAGCTTCTTCATCAAACCTTGCACGGAGTTCTATAACCACAGTTACATCTTTGCCATTACGCACTGCATTGATGAGGGCGTTAATAATCTTAGAGTCTCGGGCTACACGATAGAGGGCAATTTTTATTTCTTGCACATAAGGGTCTATTGCGGCTTCGCGCAATAGGTCTATAATGGAGTCGAAACTGTGATAGGGTAAATGGAGCATAACATCTCTACGCTCCAGCACCTCCATTATGCGGCAAGGCTGCTGCAGCAATGGATGTACAAAAGGTTTGGGACGCTGCCTAAGATTGGTGAATACGGAAGATGGAAAATCTATAAAGTCTTTGAAGTTATGTATGCGACCACCGGGTATGAGGTTATCTTTTTTGGTGAGCCCGAGTCTTTTGATGAGGTAACGTAACAGTGCAGGGTCTATCTGTCTATCATAAACAAACCTAGTAGCACGTCCTTTCTTTCTGTTTTTAAGGCCTACTTCCAGCTCGTCTATCAAGTTGGTATGCACATCGTTGTCTGTTTCCAGCTCGGCATCGCGCGTCATCTTTATGATGTAGCCCAAAAACTTATCGAAGCCAAAGGGGGCAAACAAATAAGGTAAATTATAGCGAATAATATCTTCGAGCAGAATGATGTCAATTTTACCTTTTTCTGATGGCAATATCACGAAGCGGGGCAACACCCTAGTAGGTATTTCTATGAGGGCATATCGGTGGTTCATAGGTGCCGTGCTAGAGCCTAAAACCGAGGCAAGGTATATAGACTTATCTCTGAGCAAAGGCATTTGTGGAATAGACTCTATCATGAGGGGCACTATCTCCGTTCGTACCTTTTCTTCAAAGTATTGTGTAATAAAGTCTTTCTGCTTTTTGGTGAGTTGTTTTTCGTTGCGTATTTGTATGCCATCATTCTCCAGCTGCTTGATCACCTCTGCGTAAATATGATCGAACTGCTGCTGCTGGGTAATAACGGTTTGCTGAATTTTGCGAAGAATCTTTTCTGGATTGACTTCCATATGTACCTGAGCAGCCTTGCCCACACTTGCCATACGTGCTAGTGTAGCCACACGAACCCTGAAAAACTCATCCAGATTATTAGAGAAAATACCGAGAAACCTAAGCCTATCATATATATGATTGCTAGTATCGTTTGCCTCTTGCAAAACACGGCCATTAAATGCCAGCCAGCTGAGGTCTCTTATTATTGTTTGTTTTGTGTTTTTGTTCATAGCTCACTATCACCGCTGTACGGCTACAAGAGGGGTTAAAAATACTGTGCCGCATAATAGTGATGAAGCCCCAATGGGTTGATAATCAAAATTTCACGGAAAATTAATAAATATGTTGGGCGAAGATAACTGTATGGTAACGCTGACTGATAGCATCTTGGTGAAGATACTCCAAACAGGTTGAGTACGATAAAACACTATTCATAGAATGAATATCTTATAAAAGATAAGGGGCCGTCCTGATAAAGGACAGCCCCTGAGTATCTATGAGCAACTACTCTAATTATGCAAGTTTCTTCAATTCTTCTACATGTGCCTCGCGGTCTACTTCTTGACTGAGACGACCGTTTTTGTCGGTATCTACAAGTATAGGCGCTGCAACAAATATTGAAGAGAATGTACCAGTGATAACACCTACCAACATTGCAAATGCGAAACCACGTGTAACCTCGCCACCTACTATAAATAGTATAAGTACCACAAGGAATACCGTAAGTGATGTCATCACAGTACGTGGCAACGTATCGTTGATGGCACGGTTGATAACACTCTTAGTGTCTTCGTTTGGCGATTTGCGGAAGTACTCGCGAATACGGTCGAACACGATGATGGTATCGTTCATTGAGAAACCTACTACCGTAAGCACAGCTGCAATGAAGTGCTGGTCTATCTCAAGCGCGAATGGTACTACACCTTTCAGGAATGAGAATACGGCAAGAGTGGCTGCGATATTGAACAACAAGGATACAAAAGTACCAAGTGAATACTGCCATCTGCGGAAACGAACTAAGATATAGATAGAGATACCCAATAATGAGATAAGGGTAGCCCATTTAGCACCATTGATAAGGTCATCGGAAATGGTAGGTAATACTGTTTGTGAACTTTGAATGTTCTTAGCCACAAAATCTTCCAATGATACAGATGTAGGTACAAAACCTTCTTTAGTCAAGCCTTCGTACAATTTTTGTTGTACTAGTTTCTCGTTCTGACCTGGCTTGTCTATAAGATAAGCAGTAGTGATATTGATATTGTTGTTGGTACCTATTGTTTTCACAATTGGGTATTCACCAAAGTATTTCTGCATTTTTTCGCGGATAGCAGATACTTCGTGTTTTTTATCGAACTTGATGGTATAGCTATGTCCACCAGCAAACTCTACGCCATAATCAAAACCATTGAACAAAGAAGCTGCACCTGCTACTATTACTGCGGCAAAGATGATGTAAGTGACTTTGCGTATGCGCATGAAATCGAAGTTAGCTTTGTTGAAAACGGCTTTAGAGATTGGAGTAAAATATTTGAAATGACGTGTGTTGGTAGTGTACATTTCTTTTACCAGACGAGATACGAGGATACCACAGAACAATGATATGGTGATACTGAGCAACTGTGTAGTAGCGAAGCCCAACACAGGACCTAGACCAAAGTAGAACAATATACCCGCAGTTATCAACTGTGCTATGTGACCATCCAATACAGGAGCATTAGAACGTTGGTAACCATCTATAATAGCCTGTTGATGACTCTTGCCGAGTGCTAGTTCTTCCTTAATACGCTCGAAGATCAACACGTGTGCATCCACAGCCATACCAATACCCAACACCAAACCTGCTATACCTGGCAATGTAAGAGTAGCCTTCATAGCTGACAGAACACCTACAGTAAACAATAGGTTGAGGGTAAGAGATATATTGGCCACCCAACCGCTGGTGCTATAATAAAGCAACATCAAAACGAAGATGGCAACAAACGAAAGAACGATAGCTGTAAAACCAGCGCTGATAGACTCTGCACCCAATGTAGGACCAACTACTTGCTCTTGCACAATATGTGCCGGGGCTGGTAGTTTACCAGACTTAAGAATGTTAGCCAAATCTTCTGCTTCTTCTGGAGTAAATGAACCAGAGATTTCGGTATTACCAGTAGCAATTTCGTTTTCTACACGTGGGCTGGAGTAAACTTTGTCATCGAGCACAACTGCTACATAACGACCTACGTTGCGACCAGTCATGTCTTTCCAAATACGAGCACCTGTCATATCCATTTCCATAGTAACTGTAGGCTGACCAGTAAGAGAGCTATAGTCGGCACGAGCACCTGTAATGTGATCGCCTTCTAAACGAGCATTACCCATGCTACCAGCAGGTGTTTTGATGGCATACAACGGTAGAATGTTTGGATTTCCTTTAGCATTGTTTTTGTTGCCACCACCAGCACCAAACAAGAATTTGATGTTGCTAGGGAACTTGTTTTTAACCACATCCATGTTTAGGTACTTACGCACCTTTGCTGTATCGCGAGCTGCCACATAACCAACCACTGGGCTTGGGTAGTATCCTTCTTCAGGAGTACCGTTTGGTGCTATTAGTGCACTTAGTGGGTTTTCTTTTATTGCTTGTTCAGCTTTTCCTTTAGCAGATGTGTCAGTTGACTTAGCAGCACCGCTCAACATATTGTCTAGACTAGTGCTATCGGCTGCTGCGGTTGCAGAATCTGGAGTTGCAGATGCAGCGGTAGCAGCAGAATCTGGCGTAGTGGCTGTGCTATCTTCTTCCTTGATACCAGATAGGTAATTGTAAAGAGGCTTGTTGGCAGCACCTATCATTGGACCTATCTCTTGGTTGTTGTAAGTTTCGAAGAACTGAAGTTTTGCAGTTGCTTGAAGATAGTTGCGCACACGCTCAGGGTTTTGCACACCTGCCAACTCTACAGTAATGATACCTTTATTCTCATCAAGGTTGATGTTGGGGTTAGATACACCAAACTTGTCAATACGTGTTTGCAATACGTGGTGTGTACGCTTGATGGCTGCACGAGCTTCTTTATTGAGCTTAGCCAGTACTTGTTCGTTGGTAGAGTTCAGGGTTATTTCCTTCTCAGAAGGCTTAGTGAACAAGTAAGCAAGTTTTGTACCAGGATTAGCTGCTTCAAACTTTTGACCGAACAAGGTGATGAAGTTGGCATCGCTGTTGGCCTTAGCGTTGTTGGCCTCAGTGATAGCTTTGTTGAGGGCAGCATCGCGAGGGTTGTTGGACATGGCACGAACGAGCTCATCGAGGCTCACTTCAAGCGTCACGTTCATACCACCTTGCAAGTCCAGACCTAGAGCAAGTTCTTCTGATTTGATTTGAGCGTAAGTGTAATCTTTTACGAAAGGTACCTTAAGTACCACTTCTGTCTGCATACTATCCAAAATATTCTGATAGGCGGCATACTCTAGCTTTTCAAACTCGGTCCCGGTAGCTTCAGGATGCTCTTTTTTGACGATGCCAGCAGCTACAGCGTGCATCTTTTTTTCCTCGTTACGAACCTTAAACGTCAACGAAAGTTGGTACAGCGATATCAATATGAGCGCCGCTGTAAAAAACTTCACTAAGCCTTTCAAATGCATAGGTTGTCCTTGTGATTATATTTTTTGAATAGTGTAAAGTACCTACGGGACACAGCTTACCTATGTCCTGCGAGGCGTGCAAAGATATGATTTAATATAAAAAAATGAAGCCTCAACAAAAACTGACAAAAATTTTCGTTAAAACAGCCGTTTGACCGTTTAGCAAGATGGATAAAAGTGGGTTATACATATAAATATACCTCTATTAGTTAGCACATTTAACTACAGAAAACCGAACCAAACATAAGGTTTTGAGGCTGTAGTGTATATGCTTATTTTTGTAGTAGTGAAGAAGACTGGTTTATTGAGGAAAGTACTGTTGTGGGCTGCTGCATTGGCACTAGTGGTGCCAGCATTTTATTGCAATAACCCTAACGATACTGAAGGAACGGCACAACTAGGGCAGAAGTCTGACTGGCTGAATGTATATGACACATCGGTGCAATATGTAGGAATGGATGTATGCAAAGGTTGTCATGCGGACATATATAATACGTATATACAGACGGGTATGGGTCAGTCGTTTGGCTTAGCTAGCAAGGGCAAATCTGCCGCCGACTTTGCCCCTCACCATGCAGTAGTTTATGACACAGCCTTAGATTTTTATTATAAACCTTACTGGGATAAAGACTCCTTATATATAATGGAGTATAGACTGGAAGGGAAAGACACTGCGCACAAGTTGGTGCAGCGAGTGGACTATATAATAGGCTCTGGCCAGCACACCAACTCTCATATCTTCTCTGTAAATGGGTTTATGTATCAGGCCCCCATCACCTTCTACACCCAAAAAAGGCAATGGGATATGGCTCCTGGTTTTGAACAGGGAGCCTCCAGCAGATTCAAGCGTATGATTCAGCTGGAGTGTATGACTTGTCATAATGGATATCCGGACTTTGTGATGAATAGCGAAAATCGCTATAACAACCTGAAGATGGGTATAGACTGCGAGCGGTGTCATGGGCCAGGTAGCCTACATGTGGCGGCCAGGCAAAACAACCCACCAGTAGACACCTCTAAAACGCCAGACTATACTATAGTAAACCCGAGACGACTTGGCACAGAGCTGCAAAATAATATATGCCAGCGGTGCCACCTGCAAGGTATAGCCGTGCTGAATGATGGTAAGAATTTCTTCGACTTCCGTCCGGGCATGAAGCTCTCGGAAGTGGTAAACGTATTTATGCCAGAGTATGAAGGTGCTAAAGACAAAATGATAATGGCGAGCCATGTGGAACGCATGAAAAAAAGCGAGTGTTACGTAGCCTCGGCAAAAATGAGCTGCATCACGTGCCATAATCCTCATGTGAGTGTGAAGTTCACGCAGCGCAGCCAATATCTAAACGCCTGCAAGAGTTGCCACGAGGGAGGCACAAACAAAGGCTGCACCGAAACTATAGCAGCACGCACGGCAAAAGGCGACGACTGCGCTACCTGCCACATGCCCCGGAACGGCAGTATAGACATACCACATGTGGCTGTAACAGACCACTATATTAGGAAAAGGCCAATAGAAGAAGGGGAGGCTAAAAAGATTACAGGCTTTTTGGGTATGAAGTGCTATAATAATGACAATCCAGATGCTATAACCAGAGCCAGAGGCTTTATGGAGTTTTATGAGCGCTATGCACCTTCTAAAGGCTTGCTAGACTCTGCGATGCACTACCTGGGGCTGGATGCAACAACTGAAGCCAGCAAAAAACAAAACCGCGACTATATCCGTCTCTATTATCTGCTGAACGACTTTAATAAAGTAGCTAGCTACGCGGACAAGATGAAACCCAACCAAATAGCCGATGCGTGGACTGCCTATAGGATAGGTGAGGCCTACTTTGAAACAGACAGGGCACAGCAGGCGTTGGCGTGGTATAAAAGAGCGACTGAGATATGGCCATATGCGCTCGACTTCAACAATCAATATGGCACCTGCCTGCTAGCACTACATCAGAATACTCAAGCGAAAGGAGTGTTTGAACGAGTATTGAGCCTGAACCCTAACAGTGTAAGCGCTGTGACCAATCTTGGCTTCATATATATGCAAGAGGGCAACAGTACTATGGCATATGACTACATGATGCGTGCTAAAGGCCTTAACCCCGACTATGAGCAGAACCTCATTAATCTGGCAGTGTGGTACTATAGCAGTAAAGAATATGAACGTGCACGGAAGCCTCTAGAGCAGCTGCTAAAGAAAAACCCCAACAACGAGCGTGCCCGTGCTATGCTTATAGACCTAGGTAATATGTAGTTGCTTACTACACAGCCACTGGTGCTTTTATAGCTGGGTGGCATTGGTAGTTTTCCAGCACAAAATCCTCGTACTTAAAGTCGAAGAGGTTGGTCACATCTGGATTAATGCGCATGGTTGGTAGTGGATAGGGCTCACGAGTGAGCTGCAGGCGCGCCTGCTCCAGATGGTTGCTATATAGATGCACATCGCCAAAGGTGTGCACAAACTCACCTACCTGCAAGCCTGTGACCTGAGCCATCATCATGGTGAGCAAAGCATATGAAGCTATATTGAATGGCACACCCAAAAACACATCTGCACTGCGCTGATATAGCTGGCAAGAGATCTTGCCATTGGCTACATAGAACTGAAACAAAGCGTGGCATGGACTCAACTTCATGTGCGGCAAGTCGGCTACATTCCATGCATTCACTATCATGCGGCGGCTATCGGGATTGGTTCGTATCTGGTTGAGTACATCTGTTATCTGGTCGTAGGTCTTGCCGTCAGCTCCCGTCCAGCTGCGCCATTGGTGTCCATATACTGGCCCCAGATTGCCGTTGGCATCAGCCCATTCGTCCCATATAGATACGTTGTGCTCCTTGAGATAAGCAATATTGGTATCTCCTTTCAGAAACCATAGCAACTCGTGAATGATAGACTTGAGGTGTACCTTTTTAGTGGTTACGAGCGGAAAACCAGCTTGCAGGTCGAAACGGAGCTGATAACCAAAACAGCTTATAGTGCCCGTGCCCGTACGGTCGGTTTTAGTAACGCCATTGGTTAGTATGTGCGTCAGTAACTGATGGTATGCCTGCATTTATAATAATTCAATTGGGTTAACAAGAAAACTTCCCGCTGCCAAAATTAAACAATTTACTTGCCTTTAGGCATTGCAAACCGATCGTCGGTAAGTGTTAAAAGAAAAGCCTCCAAATCGTCCTTTTCGCCCTCGGTGAGGTGAAGCGGCTGCAGCAGTGTGCTGTCAATGTTGATAGGGTGGGCCACTGTAGCATAGGGGTCATTATAGTAATCTATAACCTGGCGCAATGTAGCAAACATGCCATTGTGCATATATGGCGCAGTAACTGCTACGTTGCGCAAGCCTGGCACTTTGAACTTGCCTATATCTGCTGCATTGCCCGTAACGGCAGCTCGCCCTTTGTCTGTGTAGGTTATACCATCATAGAGTCCTATGTTCTTAAACTCATCTCCGGTAAAATCTGGTGAGAAGTGGCAATCAAAACATTTAGCCTTTTCGCTCATAAAGAGCTCTCTACCTCTAACCGCTGCTGCAGATATTGCCTGCTCGTTGCCAGCCATGTAGCGATCGAATGGCGTGCGAGCAGTCTCTAAGGTACGCTCATAGGCAGCTATGGCATCTTTCAGATGTTTTTCGCTAGGTGGGGCACCATATATTTTCTTAAACCATTGGCTATAGTCGCTATGCTGGCGCAGGCGTTTCACAGCCTCGGCTATAGGTAGGTCCATCTCTAGGGTATCCTCTATAGGGAACCGCACTTGCTCTTCTAACGATAGCGCACGCCCATCGTAAAACAAGAGGTCTCTACCAGCCATATTGGCACAAGAGGGGGCATTGCGCTTACCTGGCAGCCCACGGGCTCCTATGCTTAGTGCCACGGTATCGGCAAAGCCATATGCCGGCAGGTGGCAAGAGGCACAGCTGATAGTATTGTTGCGAGAGAGCATTTTCTCGAAAAACAATCGCTCTCCCAGTTGCTCCTTAGTAGTAGGTTTGCCGCGCACCTCGCCAAAACCCACGCTAACCCAAGCCACACCCAGCAGTGCCACACTTATCAGTATATACCATATTACTTTTGGCATAGCGCAAAGGTAAGATTATTGCCCACCCATATAGCTGAGCACGGTCAGTGTGGGTGTGGGAGGGAATAGACAAATTACAATTTTTACACCTGAAACAGTAATTTTTTGAAAACAGAAATCAATTCTGTACTTTACCTAATATTATACTTATATGAAACGCCTACCGATGAGTAAAGGCAAAAAAACTTTGTATTGGACCGCGGCCATTATTATTGGTTTTATAGTCAATAAAATTACTCTTGCTTATTTAGGCTAGTAGTTCTTAGTAAGGATTAAACTAAACGCCATAATCTGCTACATATCATGAGGCTTGTAGCAAACTCAAATACTAGATTCACAATTTTGTTACACAGGAATAATTGTCTTTGTATATGTTGCATCTGTGGTTATATTTAGCAGTTCGAATTTGTTTAATCAAATCCTTGCTTCACTATTAGGTATCTACATACTTAAATCTGAATCAATAACCTTATCAGATAGTTGCGAAAGGTAGAAGATCATTGATGTTTCTAGCAATTGAAGCATCGTACCTACAGATATAGTAAACAAGACGAAAAACTGAATAACAATGGGGAATTGGCATACAGATGACATATCAGTAGTAATGGAACGGTTGGCTACAAGCTCTTATGGACTAAATGCTGAGGATGCAGCTGCCAGAATGCTAAAATATGGCAGTAACAAACTTGATGAAACGAAAAAAAAGTCGGTTTTAAAGTTGTTCTTAAGTCAGTTTGCAGATTTGATGATAATTATCTTGTTAGTTGCAGCAATAGTATCTGGGCTAGCAGGTGATATGACAGATGCTATAATAATATTAGTAATTGTATTGCTAAATGCAGTTATTGGTTTTGTGCAAGAATATAGAGCAGAGCAAGCTGTAAATGCATTACGAAGAATGGCAACACCACTGGCTATGATTCGTAGAGACGATGTACTTATACAAGTATCGTCAGAAGAATTAGTGCCAGGTGATATAGTGTATGTAGAGGCAGGCAATATAATGCCAGCCGACTTACGGTTAATTGAGGTATTCAACTTACGGATAGAGGAATCTACTCTAACTGGAGAATCTATTGCTATTGACAAAATAGTTGCACCATTGAACGATATAGGACATTCTTTAGCCGACAGAGTGAATATGGCATTTAAGGGGACACTAGCTATATATGGCAGAGGAGTAGGTGTTGTAGTAGCCACTGGCATGCAAACAGAACTAGGCCAGATAGCTAGTATGTTAGAAACAGCCGACTCGGCTACGCCTTTACAAATTAGAATGGGCGACTTTGGCAAAAAACTAACATGGATAGTACTAATGATTTGCTTGGTACTATTTGCTACTGGCATTATTAGAGGGGAGTCTGTGCTATCTATGCTGCTATTGTCTATATCGCTAGCAGTAGCTGCCATACCCGAAGCATTGCCAGCATTAGTTACTATATCTCTAGCAAGAGGCGCTAAGCAGCTGGTGGCTAAAAATGTGCTGATTAGAAAACTACCCGCTGTAGAAACGCTAGGATCTGTGAGTTTCATCTGCTCCGATAAAACAGGCACTTTAACACAAAACAAAATGACTGTTACACATATTGTACATTCAGAGAATAGTGTTGGAGCATGGCAACAATCAGAAATGCTATGCGCATTGATGGCGGTATGTAATGATGTGCAAACAACAAACAATGAAGAACAGATAGGCGACCCGACAGAAGTGGCACTAGTGGTATATGTGAATAATGTGCCTAATGGACGTAAAGTAGCAGAATGGAACCAACTATTACCAAGGATTGGAGAGTTTGCATTCGACTCGGATAGGAAATGTATGACTACACTGCATATCTGGCAGGGACGATGCTTGGTAATTACTAAAGGTGCGGTGGAAGTGGTAACAGCAAAACTGAATGACAATAATGCAAAAGATGCTATAGATAAGGAAGTAAAGAACATGGCAGAACGGGGAATGCGTGTGCTTGCCTTTGGATACAAATGGCTGCCTCATATGCCAGAAAACAGCACTGCAGATGAAATAGAGCAAGGACTAACATTTGCTGGATTAGTAGGCATGATAGATCCGCCGAGAGCAGAGGTAAAACTATCAATAGCAGAATGTAAAACAGCTGGCATAAAACCAGTAATGATAACTGGAGACCATGTGGTGACCGCAACAGCGATAGCAAAAGAAATAGGCTTGTTAGATAAGGGCGACAAAGTGGTAAGTGGTGTTGCATTGGCCGCTATGAGCGATGAAGAGCTAGAACAGGAAGTAGAACATATTAGTGTATATGCCAGAATGTCGCCCGACCAAAAGCTACGTATAGTGCGAACATTACAACAACGAGGGCACTTTGTGGCTATGACCGGCGACGGCGTAAATGACGCCCCATCGCTTAAGGTGGCTAACATAGGTGTGGCAATGGGTATAACCGGAACCGATGTGAGCAAAGAAGCTGCACATATGATACTACTTGACGACAACTTCTCAACTATAGTGGTGGCCGTAAAAGAAGGACGTAGGATATACGGCAACATTCGCAAGTTTGTGAAATACGTTATGACCTGCAACAGTGCCGAGATAATGACACTACTTATAGCTCCGTTTTTGGGGTTGCCAATGCCACTATTGCCTATACATATTTTGTGGATCAACTTAGTGAGTGATGGGTTGCCAGGTTTGGCACTTTCATCTGAACAGGCAGAAAAAGATATAATGAAGTACCCTCCACGAAGATCTGACGATAGTTTGTTTTCTGATGGAATCGGTGTGCATATAATATGGGTAGGTATGCTTATGGCTGCTATAACGCTGGCTACACAGGCTATAGCCATTAAGCTTGATGACGACCATTGGCAAACTATGGTTTTTACAGTATTGTCTATGGCCCAGCTCGGGCATGTATTTGCTATTAGGAGCGATAATGAATATGTTTATAAGAAAGGCATTTTCAGGAATTTACCTCTTGTATGGGCCTTATTACTTACTACAGCGTTGCAGATAGGTGTTATATACATACCATGGGCAAATGATGTATTCAAAACACAGCCTCTTACTTTGATGGAGTTCTGCATTTCTATTGGCGTATCTGCAATCGTTTTTCATGCTGTAGAGCTCGAAAAATGGGTTAGACGAAGGAGGGCTAGGTAGCAAGTAAAAGCTGAAATACCTGTATTGTGCTGTTCGGTGCGTATGGTTGTTTCTTCTGTGTGCCCAACATAGTACTTATCAATTTGAGCAGAATAGACAATATAAGTAAAGAAATGCATTCATATAACGCAAAAATCCCCTTGCGGGGATTAAAGCTTGTGGAGAATACCGGAGTCGAACCGGTGACCTCTTGCATGCCATGCAAGCGCTCTAGCCAGCTGAGCTAATTCCCCAGGTTTAGTATAATAGTGCGTATTATACTGGTATAGATAAGAACTTGCCCCATCTCTTGGGGAGCGTATGCAAATATAGTGGGTTGATAACTAATTTCGTAATTTTATAGAAAAATAAGGGTTAGGATATGAAGGAAGGTATTTGGCAGCAAGTAATGACTTATTTCTACTTAAAGAAGAGAAACCCGGGTGCGCCGATCAACACTAACATCAAGTTTATGCATGGCATGAATAGGATATCATTGTTCCTGTTTCTGTTTGCAGTAATAGTGATGATAGTGCGGTTATTTAAGCATTAGTGGGTATCAGGTTTTGAGCATGGGTAGCTGCACCTCGAATATGGTGCCGTGTGGCACGTTGTCTCTAACCGAAATGCGGCCTTTGTGCTGCTCCAAGATTTTGCTACATAGATAGAGGCCCAGCCCTGTACCTTTGGCTTTGCGGCTCTCCTCGTTGCCCACGCGGTAGAATTTTTCGAACACTTGTTTTTTCTCTTCGTCGGGTATGCCTGGCCCTTCGTCTCGCACTTCTATAATTGCCCATTGCGCCCGGGTATAGAGTGCTACTGTGATAGGCTTATCGTCTGGGGTATATTTGGTGGCATTTTCTACAAGGTTGTTGATGGCGATGCGAATCATTGCCTTATCGCCATGCACGCGGCAAGCTGGTGCTATATCTTCGGCAAAAGGACGTGCGGAGCGGGCTGCAAACTCCGCCACTATATCCTCGGCTAAATTGGATAAACTAAAGGGCTCCATAGCTGGCACATATTGGCGGCCTTCTATCTGAGAGGCAAAGAGCATATTGTTGCAGAGGTCATTGAGGCGGTTTGATTCTCGTATACATCTGTCTAGCAGCAGTTGTCTTTTGCTTTCGTCTAGCTTGTGTTTTTCTAGTGTTTGTAGGTTTAGCTTTATAGCTGCGAGGGGGGATTTGAGCTCGTGAGTGACCGCAAGCATAAAGTTATTTTGCTGCCTAGACAGCCTGATGCGCCTACTGAACGAGCTATAAACAACTGCTGCGCCTATGAGGATAACGACCAAAAATGTAGCTCCCTCTCCAATAAACTGAACAGTGCGTGAGCGTAATTTGGCTCGGAGCATGAGTACGTTTTCGGAGTATTGCTCGGGGTACTTAGCACTGTCTACCTGAGAGCGGAGTGTGACTATCTCTTGAGCAAAGATGCGGCCACTCTGCTGCTGCAAGCGAGACTCCCAAAAGACTAGTGCGGCAATGATATATGCCAGAATGAGCACGTATATGGATGTAAATACCTTCATAAAAGAGTATCCTATTGCCCTATGGAGAGCTGGCGTTTGTATAGCTGAATGGTGTTTTCGAGGCCATAATAGAGTGCATCTGCAATGAGTGCATGACCAATAGAAACCTCGAGCAGGGAGGGTATCTGTTTGGCAAAGTACTTAAGATTATGCCTGTCTAGGTCGTGACCAGCATTAAGGCCAAGGCCTGCTGCAACTGCAACCTGTGCCGCTGCTATGTATGGTGCTATAGCCTGCGATGGCTGAGTGGTGAAGTGGTGGGCGTATGCCTCGGTATATAGCTCTACCCTATCGGTACCAGTATCGGCAGCAGCTGCTACTCTATCGGGAATGGGGTCTACAAAAACAGATACTCTAATACCAGCCTTTTTGAAGACCTCTATAATCTGACGGAGGTATTGCTGCTGACCAATAGTATCCCAACCGTGATTGGAAGTAAGCTGAGAGAGGGAGTCGGGCACGAGTGTGACCTGAGTGGGCTTGACATCGAGAACGAGCTGGACAAATTTATCTTCAGTAGGGTTGCCTTCTATATTGAATTCAGTGGTTATATTGGCTGCTATCTGCCTAACATCGCTATAGCGAATGTGGCGCTCATCGGGCCTAGGGTGAACTGTGATACCATCGGCACCAAACTGCTGGCAGTCTATGGCTGCTTGTAGTACATTGGGGTTATTGCCACCACGGCTATTGCGCAGAGTGGCTATTTTGTTGATGTTGACTGAAAGTTTAGTGTTCATAACGGTAACGCAAAAGTAAGCTGTATTTGATGAGTAGGTGATAAAATGGTGCTGGCAGGAGCGGATACAGCTACAAGTTTTGTTAAATATGGTGCCTTTATTACCTTCGCAGGCATTATCAATATCGGTTGGCAGCAACCGGCTACCCCTGATACACCGGCATGTTATTCAACTCGCTCACATTTGTACTTTTTTTCATACTGGTAACAGGACTATTTTTTCTGTTGCCACATAAGTATAGATGGTTTCTGCTGCTAGTAGCCTCTTGTTTTTTCTACATGTTCTTTAAGCCCATCTACATTTTGATATTGGGCTTTACGATAGTGATAGATTATTATGCGGGCATATTGCTAGAAAATGAGCAAGATGCAGACAAAAAGAAGAAATACCTGATCATGAGTCTAGTGGCCAATATAGGCGTGCTGGCTGTGTTTAAGTATTACAACTTCATTAATGACAACATATCGGACCTGGCACAATACTTTGGGTACAAAAATCAGATTCCTTACCTAAATATATTGTTGCCAATAGGGCTGTCTTTTCATACGTTTCAGGCAATGAGTTATACCATAGAGGTATATAGAGGTAAGCACAAAGCGGAGCGACACTTTGGCATCTACTCATTGTATGTGATGTTTTATCCGCAGCTGGTGGCTGGCCCTATAGAGCGGCCACAGAATGTGCTACACCAGTTTCATGAGGTAAAGAAATTTGACTACGGGCGAGCAGTAAGTGGTTTGCGGCTGATGCTGTGGGGAATGTTTAAGAAAGTGGTGATAGCCGACCGGCTGGCAATAATAACAGATATGGTATTTGACCATCCACACTCGCATACTGCTACTGCCATAGCCATAGGTTGCATCAGCTTTACCTTTCAGATATTTTGTGATTTTTCGGGGTATTCGGACATAGCAATAGGGTCGGCAAGGATAATGGGTTTTGACCTAATGAAGAATTTTGACCGTCCATATACCTCTACCAAGATTAGTGAGTTTTGGCGTAGATGGCACATATCGTTATCTACCTGGTTCAAAGATTATCTATACATACCATTGGGTGGCAACAGAGTGTCTAAGCTGCGCTGGTATTTCAACATCATGGTGGTATTTGTGGTGAGTGGGCTGTGGCATGGCGCAGACTGGAAGTTTATAATATGGGGTGCGCTTCATGGAGTATATCAGGTGTTTGGTTATGTGACAGAAGGGCCGAGACAAAAACTTAGGGATGCGCTAGGCATATCGAAAATAGGCTGGCTAGACCGACTTTGGCAACAGTCGCAAACCTTTGTACTAGTGACAGTGGCTTGGGTATTCTTCAGAGCAGACTCGTCTAAAACCGCCTTATATATGATAGGTAGGTTACCTGCAATAGTGGGTGAATGGGCAAACATGTTTCGTGCGAAGACATTTGACTATGGCTTGAGCATAGAGCCCTATAAAATAATACTAGCCATAAGTGTAATAGGCGTGATGGAATATGTGCACTGGATGCAAAGAACCAAAGCTATAGGCCCTATGATAAACAGCCAGCCAAGAGCCATAAGGTGGGGCGTTTATTATATACTAGTGCTAGCAGTTATTTACCTAGGTGTGTTTGTAAACAGAGAATTTATCTACTTCCAATTTTAAGCATGAAACGATTCATCATTAAGCTTTTGATATTCAGTATAGCACCAATGGCTATACTGATACCGGCTGCCTATGTGGTGGATACGGGTCTGCATAAATCGAGGCATTTCTATTATGCCGAGTGGAATGACTTGTTTAATGGGAAAATAAATGCAGATATGCTCATAATGGGTACATCAAGGGCATGGGTGCATTTTTCGCCAGGGATGATAGATAGCGAGCTGCATGTGAACAGTTATAATCTGGGTATGGATGCGGCACCCTTTAGCCTGCAATATGAGCGGCTAAAGATGTATATGCGCTACAATAAAAAGCCGAAGTATATAGTACAAGAAGTGGGCTTCAACACTACGTTGGTACTGTCTAAAGACCTGCCATTGTATCAGCAATTTTTGCCTTATCTAAATGACAGTACGATGTGGCGCATTTATAAAAATGAGTATGACAATGTGACCTTGGTAGACAAATACTTTCCGCTATATAAGTATAACAATATGCTGCCTGTATTGAAAGAAGGCATACAAAGCTATATGGGCAAAGGGAGAGTTTCTGTGAAATATAAAGGTTACCAAGGGCAAGAGCGTGCATGGGACAACTCTTTTGAGCAGTTTGTGGCTGACAACAAAAATGGCATCAGATGGAAAATAAGCAAAGAGGCAGTAGCTCTGTTTAATGACTACATACAGTTTTGCAAAAGAAACGACATACAGCTGATAATGGTATATGCCCCATTCTACTACGAGATGGATAAGTATATACTGAACCATGACACGATAAGAAGTGTATTGGAATCATTTGCTACTGACAATGGACTACCCTATCTAGACTATACCCATATCTATCTGGACTCAAACAGAGCTTACTTTTACAATAGCCAGCACCTGAACAAAAAAGGATCGGAACTACTGACCGCTATGCTAATAAAAGACATTAGACCGATAGTGTGGCCAGCAACTAAAAGAGATACAACAACAGACCTACCGAGGTAGATGAGGCTACTTTCTGTTTTTCTTCTTGCGGAATGTATTGCCTAGCTTAGTGAAGAAGCCTTTTTTGTTGCTTACCACTCGTACTTTGAGCATTCTAATATCTTTGTTTGGGCGATCGGCACGGTCGCGAGGCTCCATAGATATCTTGTCTACAATGTCCATTCCTTCTATTACCTCGCCAAAAACGGTGTAGTTTCCATCGAGATGAGGAGTACCACCTATTGTTTTGTAGGCTTCTATCTGCTCGGGTGTATATTTTCGGTTGGTTCTTTGGCTAATAGTTTCTAATTCGGCTTCGCTAAACTTTTTGCCTACTACTATATAGAACTGACAAGCAGAACCTGATTTATCAGGTGTTTGGTCTCGGGCAACACCTAATGCACCCCGCTTGTGAAAAGCAGTTTCGTTGATTTCGGCAGGGATGGTGGTGCCTAATCCACCGTTGCCAAGCGCCTGACCTGGTTTAGCATTTTTGGATTCTGGATCGCCACCCTGAATGACAAACTGTGGGATGCAGCGATGAAAAAGCGTGCTATCGTAAAAATGTTCATTAGCCAGCTTGACCATATTGTTGGCATTGAGCGGAGTGTTGTCGTATAGCATCATGACGATGTTGCCATATTCGGTTTCGATGCGCACTTTATGGGTTTGGGCTATGGCTGATAGAGACAGGAAGCCGATAGCGAAAAACAAGATGAACTTTTTCATAGACTGCAATATCTAATTTTTGTATTTGAATACCTGTAAGGATAAATGATTGATTGATTATTTTTTTTCTTGACACAACTCTACTAAAACACCATTAGTGGACCTTGGGTGCAAGAAACAAACCAGCTTGTTATCTGCACCATTTTTAGGAGTTTGGTTGAGTAGCTCGAAACCGAGTGCAGCGAGGCGTTTCATTTCTGCTTCTATGTTTTCAACCTCGAAGGCTACGTGGTGTATGCCTTCTCCTTTTTTGGCTATGAACTTGGCTATAGGGCTATCTTCGTTGGTAGCCTCTAGCAGTTCTATTTTGGACTCACCAGTGTGGAAGAATGCTGTACTAACACCCTCGCTGGCTACTTCTTCTTGTTTATAGCATGGAGTGCTGAGTAGTTGCTCATAAAGCGGCACAGCCGATTGCAAGCTTTTAACGGCAATGCCGAGGTGTTCGATACGAATCATCATCTAATAGTTTTTGCATATAGCTACATAGGAGGTGAGCAGTAGCCACTGACGGGTAAAGTTATCTATTTGCCGTAAATTTGCAATTGAATCTCCAACCAATAATAAGCATGGAACTTAAATTACCAATATATCTGGACAATAATGCCACGACGCCGATGGATCCGCGTGTGCTGGAGGCAATGTTGCCCTATTTTGTAGAGCACTTCGGCAATGCAGCTAGTCGCAATCACCCATTTGGCTGGGCTGCTGAAGAGGCTGTGGATTATGCACGTGAGCAAGTAGCTAAACTGATAGGTGCTGACCCTAAAGAAATCATCTTTACCTCGGGAGCAACAGAGGCAGACAATCTAGCGCTGAAGGGCGTATTTGAAATGTATGCTTCTAAAGGTAATCACATAATAACATGTGTAACTGAGCACAAAGCAGTGCTAGATAGCTGCAAACACATAGAAAGCCTTGGAGGACAAGTGACCTACCTAGGTGTGAACAACGAGGGCTTGATAGACCTGAAAGAGCTGGAAGCTGCCATAACAGACAAAACCATATTGATAGCCATAATGTATGGCAACAATGAGGTGGGAGTGATTCAGCCTATGCGCGAAATAAGCCAAATAGCTCGCAAACATGGTGTATTGTTCTTTACAGATGGCACACAAGCTGTGGGTAAGATACCTGTGGATGTGAATGCTGACGGTATAGACTTGATGGCTTTTAGCGGACACAAAATGTATGGCCCTAAGGGTGTAGGTGTGCTATATGTACGCCGCAAAAATCCAAGAGTGAAAGTGACAGCCCAAATGGATGGCGGTGGCCACGAGCGTGGTATGCGCAGTGGCACGCTAAATGTACCAGGTATAGTGGGTCTGGGCAAAGCATGTGAAATATGCATGCATGAAATGGAAGCTGAAGGTAAAAAACTAGCTGCTATGCGTGACAGACTTGAAAATGCTTTGTTACAACTAGAAGAGAGTTATGTGAATGGCAGTAAAGAGTACCGCCTGCCACATGTGTGTAACATCTCTTTCAAATATGTAGAGGGTGAAGGCTTGATGATGGGTTTCAACAAAAACATAGCCGTATCAAGCGGATCGGCATGTACATCAGCATCACTAGAGCCATCATATGTATTGAAAGCACTGGGCTTGGGTGACGATTTGGCGCATAGTTCTTTACGCTTTGGTTTGGGTAGGTTTACTACAGACGAACAAATAGACTATACTATAGAGGCGATATCGAGCACGGTAACCAAACTACGTGAGATGAGCCCGCTATGGGAAATGTTTAAAGAGGGTATTGACCTGAACTCTATAGAGTGGGCACATCACTAATAAAAAAGCAAAGAAAATCCTTAACATATACGGGTATAGTTGGTAAGCATTATAGATTTAAACAACGAAAACCTGAAGACAAAAACAAAACAAAATGGCATACTCTGAGAAAGTAATAGACCACTACGCTAATCCTAAGAATGTAGGTACGCTAGATAAGGCAAAAACAAATGTGGGAACTGGCCTAGTAGGAGCTCCGGAATGTGGCGATGTAATGCGCCTGCAAATAGAAGTGGATGAAACAACAGGTATCATATCTGATGCAAAGTTCAAGACTTTTGGTTGTGGCTCTGCAATAGCATCATCATCGTTGGCAACAGAATGGCTGAAAGGCAAGACTGTGGACCAAGCGCTAGCTATAGACAATATGGACATAGTAGAAGAGCTAAATCTGCCACCGGTGAAAATACACTGCTCGGTGCTAGCCGAAGATGCTATAAAAGCAGCTATTAATGACTACCGTGTTAAGAACGGTATGCCAGAGTTGGAAACAGAGGCTAAAGCGCATTAATAAGAAACAAATTTACCACCGGGCAGGGAGGCAGAAACAAAGCGATGTTTCGAACTTTCTGCCCGGTTAATTGTCAGGAAAAAACAGTACAAATGATATACGTAAGCGACAGAGCGCGCGATAAGGTGATGGAGCTAAAAGAGCAGGCATCACTAGGCGATGAGTATTTTCTGCGCGTAAGTGTGGTAGGGGGAGGGTGTTCAGGATTGTCTTACAAGCTAGATTTTGATAACGAGCATCAGCCCAAAGACCAAACATTTGAAGACCAGGGAGTAAAGGTTGTTACAGACCTTAAAAGCTTCTTGTATCTATGTGATACAACACTAGATTTTTCTGATGGGCTAAATGGTAAAGGGTTTCATTTTAGCAATCCCAATGCAAGCCGTAGCTGTGGCTGTGGCGATAGCTTTGCGGTATAAAGAATAGCAAGACCTGAAATGTGTGCATTAGCACAAGAATATAAAATGAAATGACCGCTGCTTAGGCGGTCATTTCATTTTATCTATATACTATGTAGCGCACTGCGTTACAGCAAAGATTTTACCGCCGCTATTACTGCCTGAAGGCCGCCAACATCTTGCCCACCTGCGGTAGCTAGTGACTTCTGTCCGCCACCGCCGCCCTTGATGAGTGGAGCAATATGCTCTTTAACAATCTTGCCGGCATCCAAACCACGAGCGGCATTTACTTTGTCGTCTACACCTATGGCCACAAATGCCTTACCATCTATATTGGCACAAAGTACTATAACGTGGTCATTGAGGTGAGACTTGAGGTCTGTACACAGTTTTTTAAGGGCATCGGCATTGCTGACGTTCACCATTTGACCTACAAAAGATATTTGATTGATGATTTCATCTTTTGTGAGGAGCTCATTGCGAATACCAACTAGTTGACGAGCCTCTAATGCTTCTACATGTTTTTCGAGCTGAGCTTTTTCGTCTTGCAGCTTTTCAATTGCTTTAATTGGGTCTTTAGCATTTTTTAGTTGGGCTCCTATATCATCTAGCAATTGTAACTTGCTATTGAGGTAGTGCTCTGCAGCTTGCCCACAAACGGCCTCTATGCGACGGACGCCTGCGGCCACGGCTGCCTCAGACAAGAACTTGAACATACCTAACTGACCAGTGGACCCAACGTGGGTGCCACCGCACAACTCTATGGAGTAGGCAGGGTCCATAACCACTACCCTAACCTCGCTGCCATATTTCTCTCCAAACAAAGCCATTGCACCCATTGCTATAGCCTCGTCTTTGGACATAGACTTGATGACAACTGGTATGTTTTCACGAATCTTGGCATTAACAATGCGCTCTATAGCAGCCAACTCCTCATTAGTAACCTTAGCAAAGTGAGAGAAGTCGAAACGTAGGTAATCGTTATTGACCAAAGAGCCCTTTTGCGCAACATGTGTACCCAACACCTGACGCAAAGCTGCATGCAAGAGGTGGGTGGCACTGTGATGCACAGCTATAGCTGCACGACGCTCCTCATTGACCACTGCGTGTATAGGCGCAGTTGGGGTTTCGGGGAGGGTTTCGGCAAAATGTATAATCATGCCATCTTCCTTCTTGGTATCAAGGATATTGATACGCTCATTGGGGAAAATGAGTTGACCTGTATCGCCTACCTGACCACCACTCTCGGCATAGAAAGGTGTTTGGTCTAATACTATCTGGTATGCAACTTTACCTTTGGCACTTACACGACGATACTTAACTATATGAGCTGTAGCCTGCAGTTGCGAATAACCTAGAAACTCAGATGCGTTTCCTTCTTTGAGTATTACCCAGTCGTCGGTATCGAGCGCAGTAGCTGCGCGGCTGCGTGCTTTTTGCTGCTGCATCTCGGCAGTGAATGCATCTTCATCTACCGTCAGGTTACTTTCGGAACCAATAAGACGTGTAAGGTCTATAGGAAAACCATAGGTATCATAAAGCTCAAAGGCGGCCTTGCCATCTATGATGTTAGTAGCTCTGCTTTGAGTATCGGCTATAATCTCGTCTATTTTACGAAGACCCTTATCGAGCGTGCGAAGGAATGCTTCTTCTTCTTCTTTTATAACACGAGCTACGAGGTCGGACTGCTGAAGCAGCTCTGGGAAAACACCATCGAACTGACGACCTAAAGCTGGCACTAGCTGGTGAAGCAATGGCTGCTTGTAGCCCAAATAAGAGTAGTAATAACGAACAGCACGACGAAGTATGCGACGAACAACATACCCTGCACCTGTATTGGAAGGCAACTGACCATCGGCTATGGTGAAACTTATAGCTCGAATATGATCGGCCAAAACACGAAAAGCAATATCCTGCTTGCTATCTGTAAAAGTGTATTTGACAGCGGTGATGTTTTCTATGATACCGATAGTGGATGTAAACAAGTCTGTATCATAGTTGCTCTGCTTGCCTTGCAACACACGTACCAGACGCTCTAGCCCCATACCCGTATCAACATGCATGGCAGGTAATAGCTCTAATGAGCCATCCTTCAGCCTATTGAACTGCATAAATACATTGTTCCATATTTCGATAACCTGAGGGTGATCGGCATTAACTAAAGTGTGACCTGAGATAATGGCTTTTTCCTGTGCTGTGCGGCAGTCTACATGCACCTCCGAACAGGGGCCACAAGGACCTGTATCTCCCATTTCCCAGAAGTTGTCCTTTTTACTACCCATCAGTATTCTGTCTTCGGCAATGTATTGTTTCCAATAGTCATAAGCCTCCTGATCCATAGGTAGGTTTTCGGATGGGTCGCCGCCAAAAACTGTAACATATAAGATGTCTTTAGGGATTTTATAGACATCAGTCAATAATTGCCAGCACCACTCTATTGCTTCTTTTTTGAAGTAATCGCCAAAGCTCCAGTTACCTAGCATCTCGAACATGGTATGGTGGTAAGTATCAACCCCAACCTCTTCCAAGTCATTGTGCTTACCACTAACACGTAGGCACTTTTGGGTATCGGCTATACGATTGCTAGAAGGGGTGCCATTGCCGAGGAATAAATCTTTGAACTGATTCATACCTGCATTGGTAAAGAGCAGCGTAGGGTCGTTTTTTACTACGATGGGGGCTGATGGTACTATTTGGTGACCTTTGGACTTGAAGAAGTCTAGAAACTGTGCGCGTATTTCGTTGGCTGTAAGCATTTTGATATCGGTTCTATTGGAACAGGGTGCAAAACTAATAGAAAAAGTCTGTTGTAGATTTAAGAATATATGGCATATGGCAGGAGTTGGCAACGAGTGAAAAGGGTTAGATTTGCCCGAAACAGTAAGGGAATGCCCACAAACAAACGCTACACGCACTTATTTTTCGATCTTGACCACACGCTTTGGGATTTTGACCGCAACTCTGAGGCTACGTTATTGAATTTGTATCAAGAATTTGGCTTAGCCAGATTGGGCATTACTGATTTTGAGCAATTGCATGCCTCTTATAATGTGCACAACGACAAGCTATGGGATAGATATAGGCGCGGCTTCATAAAACGGGAGGAACTAAGGTGGAAGCGAATGTGGCTGATGCTGCTGGATTTTAAAATAGCCGACACCTCGCTGGCACATGAGCTGAGTACGGCCTATCTGGAAATACTACCTACACAAACAATACTGGTGCCACATGCTAAAGAACTACTAGACCACTGTGCCGGGCGATATGAGATGCACCTGATAACAAATGGGTTTGAGACAACGCAGCGCATGAAACTACAATACGCAGGTATCTCTAGTTACTTTGGTGAGCTCATCACCTCTGAGAAAAGCAACAGTATAAAACCTAAGAAAGACATATTCGACTTTGCACTGGCAGCTACAAGAGGCTGTGCAGAGCAAAGCATCATGATAGGTGATGCGGTGGAAATAGACATATTGGGAGCAATCAATGCGGGTTGGGATAGTGCTTATTATAATCCGAATGGGATAACACACAAACACAAGCCCACCTATGAGGTGGGCCATTTGGCTGAGCTTGTGCCTATATTTTAAAGTGCGATAACTAGTTATTGCTGAATGAGCACATTGCCTGTCATATCAGCAGGCACTGGTATGCCCATCCATGTGAGTATAGTAGGTGCCAGATCTCCCAGTTTACCCTGCTTGATAGTGCCGTGATACTCATTGGAGATAAGGAATAAAGGTACCGGATTGAGTGTGTGAGCAGTATTGGGGGTGCCATCCTCGTTGATAAGAAAATCAGCATTGCCATGATCGGCAGTGAGGAAAACAGCATAACCGTTTTGCAAAGCTGCCGGTACTATGCGGCTCACACATTCATCTACTGTCTCTACAGCTTTGGCTACTGCCTGCCAAACACCAGTATGCCCTACCATATCGGGATTGGCAAAATTGAGACAAATAAAGTCGGCAGACTGTGCGTTAATTTCGGGGATAATAGCATCTGTAAGCGCGCGTGCACTCATTTCGGGTTTCAGGTCGTAAGTTGCCACATCGCGAGGTGACTCTTTCATAATACGTGTCTCGCCAACAAAAGGCTGCTCTCTGCCACCTGAGAAGAAGAAAGTGACGTGGGGATATTTTTCTGTTTCAGCAATTCTGATTTGTTTTTTACCTACCGACTCCAGCACCTCGCCCATAGTATTGGTAAGGTCTTTATTGACAAAAACCACATTTACATTTTTATAGCTTTTGTCGTATTCCGTCATGGTAACATAGTGGAGCTGAAGCGGGTGCATATTTTGCTCGGGGAATGCCTGCTGTGTAAGCGCCACTGTAATTTCGCGACAGCGGTCGGTGCGGAAGTTGAAACAAACAACCACATCACCCTCTTTGATGGTTGCAATCGGCTTGGTGTGTGCATCGCACAATATGACAGGCTGAATGAACTCATCGGTAATATTGTTGGCATAAGATTGCTCTATTGCTTCGAGCGCATCTGTAGTGTGCAATCCCTGCCCGTGCACTAATGCATCATAAGCAACCTTAACACGTTCCCAGCGTTTGTCGCGGTCCATAGCATAGAAACGACCAGTGATAGAAGCTAGCTGCGCACCCGTAGCAGATAAATGAGGCAATAAATCGGCAATGAAGCCTAAGCCGCTTTTAGGGTCGCAATCTCGACCATCGGTGAATGCATGTACTGCAACAGAAGGGACACCGTTGGCTTGTGCTAGAGAACAGAGATCTTTGAGATGATGAATGTGGCTATGAACACCCCCATCGCTAACCAGCCCCATAAAGTGCAGCGTAACACCGGGTTTCTTTGCTGCCTCAAAAGCCGCTAGCAATACTGGGCTTTGGGCTGCCTCGCCCTCTCTGAATGCTACATTGATGCGCTGCAATTCTTGATAAACAATGCGCCCAGCACCGATGTTGAGATGACCTACCTCAGAGTTACCCATTTGACCATCTGGCAGACCTACGGCCTCTCCACAAGTGATCAATTCGGTATTGGGGTACTTGGTATATAGCGAACGAACAAAAGGAACGTTAGCATTAGCGATAGCATCGGCTGTGGGAACCTGACCGTGGCCCCAACCATCCATTATGACAAGAATTGCTTTACGAGACATAGCGCAAATTTACAACAATTGCTTGGGGGCTGGGTAGTGATTATTAAGATTGCTAGTGATGTACTAAAAAGAAAGTATGAATGAAGGGTGTGAAAGGTGAAAGAAAGTATAAATAGCTAAGCAATACCCCATGAGCCAAAAATGTGGTATGATTTTTGGACATGTATTATTACATTTCTGAATAGTGTGTGTGTTTGATGGAAATGAAAGCGAACAGGGATGCACGCAATTCAATTTCCATAAAAGGGTGTCTTTCAAGGCACCCTTTTGTGTATGCGGGTAAACCGACTAAAGCCCGGTAACGGTGAGCCCTACACTGAATGGTGTGATAGCTGGCCCAGCATTGTCTTTGAAAACATTGGTCAGATTATAAGAGCCGAAGATAGCAAAATTGCCCCAACCTACGCGAGCGGTAGTGGCAAAGTCCCACGGAGTGACATAGCGCTTTGTATTTTCTTTTTCTTTGATGTTGGTACCGTTTACAGAGCGGAGCCCCTTGCTATGAGCACCTAAAAGTGTACCTACTTGCAAACCAATTGCGGCCTTGAAACCTTTATTACGGTTGAGCGAGTTGGCAAAGTAGCGAAGCTCGAAAGGTGCGGTGATGTATGCAGTATTGAATTTATAGCGCTTGTAATTAGATATAGAATCGTTGAGCACACGGGCAGAGTTACCTAATACGCCAGTATCATCGAGCGAGAATATCTGATTATCGAGATAAATACTAGTGGTGCTGACGCCAAGGCCTGCAGCAAAAGAGAGTTTTGTTTTCTTAATTGGGAAATCGTAGCAAAGGAATGCACCAAATTTGTAAGAGAAAGGTTTGGTTTTTACGCTATCGGGTATGTTGGCAAAATTGGTGTAACCAAACTGCAACATAAGAAAGTCTCTTGATGGCTTAACTATGTGCTTGAAAGTATCTACACGTTTTGCATCAACTGGGTTTGGGTTCTCGAGTTGGGCAGACAAACGAGTGGAACAACAAATGAGCAATGCCGCCAGGGCAAAGAGATTTCGCATAAATAAATAGTTGGTGCGCAAATATAATAGCTGAGGGACGGAAATTTTGTTAAAAATAGAAAGTAGTCAGTGGGCGATAACATAAATACAGGTAGAGATATTATGAGTTTAGATTTTATTAGCGAGAGAAAAAATATACTTTTGCATCACAATTTGACCTATGAAACTTTCTGCTACATTAAAGATCTTTCTTTTTGCTACAATATTAATGGTAGCTGGAACAAGCGCCCAAGCACAATATAGCAAGTGGCTGTATGTGACACCAAGGAAATATGTGCTAAGCGTGACGCTAACCAACCCAGCAACTGCAATGATAAAAATGGGTGGTGGAATAGAGTATCATAAATACTGGAAATCGTATCAGGTATTGTATACTATGTATATGGGCGCCTACTATGGCAAACAAGTGGAGGCGGAATGGAGAAAATATACTAAGTATGAACGTGAGCACAAAAGAAACGATTGGCGATACAGAGACTTTTTGTACATAAGGGAAGTGACGGGTAGAATATCTTATGACGGCAATAAATTTTCTCCGCTAAATCAAAAAGAAGATGTGCAAGTAGGAGAAAGAGACTACATAGGCATAGGATTGGGGTATGGCCGTAAATACACGTACAATAACTTTTTTGTGACAGTAAAAGGCGGATTGAAAGGTACTGCTTTTCTCAACCTAATAGACAATGATAAGCAAAGCTTTCGCCAAGCGTATGTTATAGGCCCAGCCAATATCATAGAGTTCAATGTACAGATGGGGCTTACCTTCTACTCTAAGAAAGGCTAAAGTTCATTCTTATTATTTAAGTATTTATCGGCCTGAGCGAGTATAGCGTCTTTCTCTGATTGGGTCATTTTGGCAGCCATATTGAGCATAACTGCCATGCGCCTATTGCTAGCCAGCTGGGGCGTATGCCTAAGCAAGAACGACCAATATAAACTATTGAACGGACAAGCTTGAGGACCAATACGAACATCTGGTTTGTAGTAGCAGCTTTTACAGTAATTGCTCATCTTGTTGATATACGCAGCTGCAGACACATATGGCTTGGTGGCCATAAACCCCCCGTCAGCAAACTGGCTCATACCCCTGGTGTTGGGCATCTCTACCCATTCAATAGCATCTATATATATGCTAAGATACCACTCATCTACTGATGCAGGATGAATGCCAGCAAGTAGCGCAAAATTGCCAGTGAGCATAAGGCGCTGAATATGGTGCGCGTATGCATACTTCAAACTTTGGCCTATAGATACAGACAAACACTTCATACGAGTATGCCCTGACCAGAACCAAGAGGGTAGTGCAGCGGTGTTGTTGAAAAAATTGGTTGTGGCATAATCAGGCATTTTGAGCCAGTAGATACCTCTTACATATTCTCGCCAACCTAGTATCTGCCTAACAAAACCTTCTACCTGCGCCAAAGAGATAGTGGTAGGCGAGGTATGCCAGGCTGCTATTGCGGCATCTACAACCTCTTGTGGTGCTAACATCTTGGTATTGAGCGAGAAGGACAACCTACTATGCCACATGCTCCAAGAGGCTGTGTGCATAGCATCTTGATACTTGCCAAATAACGGAAGCAGTGTGGTTATAAAATAGCGTAGTAGCTCTACTGATTCTCTACGGGTGGTGGGCCAAGGGTATTTGTCGGCCATAGGTTCGCCGATGGTTTTTATACCTGCTGTTTGTATTTCTTGCCAAATGTCAGAATAGTCTTTGGTGCGGATGAGTGGAAGTGGTATTGGGTCGGCTCCCTTGTAGGGATTTCTATTGTCAGTATCAAAGTTCCACTGTCCACCTTCGGGTTTATCATTGTTCATCAGCACATTGAACCGCTTGCGCATATTGCGATAGAATGTTTCCATAAGTGGAGCTTTGCCATTGGGAAACATAAGCGCCAAATCAGTACGAGTGGTATAAAAATGCTCGGTATCGGCTACGGTGCAAGATAGACCACTGGTAGCACACCAATTGCTGAGCTGCTCATTGAGGCGATACTCATCGGGTAGCTGATAACGAAAATGAGTGCACTGTAACTTGGCTGCCCAATAAGTGAGATTGCCTGCAAGTGTTTGCTTGTTCTCTGGGTGATTAATAGGTAAGTGAATGACCTTGTGACCTAGTTTGCGGAGATAGTTGGCATAGTTGTACATGGCGGCAAAGAAGCCAATAACTTTCTGAGCATGATGAGGCACATAATCTGTTTCTTGCCGCATCTCCATGATAATAAAAGTGTTGGAAGTACTAACATGAGCTGTCCAAGAATGCTTGTAGTTAAGCTGATCGCCCAGAATGAGAGAAAGAGTGTTCATGTTAGTAAGTAGCAGTTTTAGATTTTGTGCGGCAGGCATCGCTGCAATATTTTACATCGTTCCATACGCGCTCCCATTTTTTGCGCCAAGTAAACGGGCGAAGACACACAGGACACATTTTTTGTGGAAGGTTTTGTTTGGCTACCGTTTTGTTATTCTTCTTCATTGTCGGTATCAGAAAATAGTTTTAAGCTGAGCGCCCTATCTTTTGTAGTTTTTCTATTAGTGTGTCGTTGTAAAATTCGTTGTGCATCGGCTATCACAGCTGGGTGATGGCGCCACTGGTAGATAATGGCCGATGCCTCTCTGCCAGACTGCTCTACATTAACTATGGGATGAGGGTAATGTGTGCCGAGCACACAGCCATACATTTGTTGTTCCATGCGGCTCATCTTCCAGGGTTCGTGTATAAGTGATGGAGGAATACCCGCTAATTGTGGCAGCCATTGCTTCACGAAAACACCTTGAGTATCGAACCGAAGGCCATTGCGAACAGGGTTGTAGATACGTATAGTATTGACACCTGTAACACCTGCCTGCATCTGAAACTGGGGGAAATGAATACCTGGCTCATAGTCTAGAAACATACGTGCCAGGTGGTAAGCCCCCTGCTGCCAGGGCTGCCACAGATTGAAGACCAGAAATGACACTAACATAGCCCTGATACGAAAATTGAGATATCCGGTTTGTATGACACATCTCATAGCAGCATCTACCAAAGGCACTCCGGTATTGCCTGTTGCCCAAGCATCTACCCTATTAGGTATTATGGGTTTGTGCAGTAGCAGATATCCCTTATTGACATCTTGAAACTCCATACTACACTCGTTTTCGAACTTCTGAATGAAGTGACAATGCCAATGAAGGCGCGACAAAAAGCCAGCAAGGGCCTGCTTGGCATGGGCTGATGGATAAGCTGCTAAAACAGCCTGATATACTTGACGAATGGATAAATTGCCCCAAGCCAGATAAGGAGATAGTCGGCTACATGATTTGCGGCTTTCGTGAGGACGGGATATGTGTCGGTTGTAGTTGGGATAACGAACTGCAAAGAAGTCATTCAAATATCGCCATGCGGCAGACTCGCCTCCGGGTTGGAAAACGGCTGGTGTGGTAAGCCACTGCGGATGCAATGGCGAGCCAAGCCAAAGATTGGAGAAAGACTGTGGCAAGTGAAAAGGAACGAGCTGTGCTAATGACACACGAACTATTGGTGCTGCCATTACTTGTTTCCACAACTGCTGCCAACGACTACGCTCTTGCAAACCACGAATAACACCATTGCATTGAAACTCTTGCCACCGAACACTGTATGACCTGCACAAGTCAGCTACAGCCTTATCTCTATGAAAGGTGAGTAGATTACCAGTTTCGGCATAAGAGAAAAGGTTAATGACTTTGAAATTAGTGAAGATTGACGTGAACAGCGGCACCACCTCAGTATGGAATATGTGTAGCTTACAAGCGTGCTTACTGAGCTGCAGCTGCATATCGGTAAGAGACTGATGAACAAAGCGCCAGTGCCTATGGTCTGAGTCGGGGTAACTGATGACCGCAGGCTCGAAACTATAAACTAATAGCGTAGGAATACCCTGAGCTATGGCAGAAGCAAGCGGCTCGTGATCTGCTAATCGTAAATCACGTTTGAACCATACAATATTGATAGGCCCATCATTCATTATTGCCAAGCTTAACTGGCCAAGTATCAGGCTTGGCATAAGAAAGGCGCGCTAGTGACTGTGGAGTATGATATGCATCAAGGCCATTACAAGAAATAACACCTGCTTTGGCAAGGTCTACATATCCATCTTCGGCCACAATATCTTGTGGTAGCTGCAGTTTGGTGATTTCGGCAAGTATCATAATAGTGCCATTGCGCTCTATATCAATTTTCTGCCTGAAAGCTGCCGCCCACCGAACAGGACTCTGTGCAACAAATGGAGGATAGATACCTGACTCATAGTGCTCTGTGAGATTAGTAGCGGAGAATTCTGAAACATCTGCAGGATAGCGGGCAGAGGTTTGGTGAGCAGACTCGTAAAAAGCTGAGGTAACTTGATTGACAGTGAACTGGCCGACCTCTAGTATGTTTTGTAGCGTATGCCTTTCAACACTGTCGGGCCTAACAATAAATCCGAACAGAGGAGGATTAGCACCGACATGAAACAAGGAGTTGAAAATAGCAAGATTGGTGGCGCCACTGCGACTACGTGTGCCTATGAGTGCTACCGTGCGAAAGCCCCCAAGGGAGTTGATGAATGTGGCACGATAGCGCTGCGGCAATGCAGCTATATCCGAAGAGTTGAGCAGGAGAGACATAATAAGTAGTGGAACCTAGCGACGGCCCCTGGCTTTTGAAATTTTGTTTTGAGAAATAGCTCGTTGTCTGGAGCATTTGAATCTATCAATATCTGGAGATCTTAGTGCAGCATGCTTTGTGGAACAAGCCTCTACACGCATGCGCCACATTTTGTAGCTGCTAAACTTCATGTTTTTCTTCATGAGCTTACGCACCTCGCTCTCTGTGAGACCAAACTGAAACTTGATGGCATCGAATGGCGTGCGGTCTTCCCAGGCCATTTCAATAATGCGGTCAATATCTTGCAATGATAATGGCTGTGAAGGTACATGCAAAGAATCTTCAACATCTAAATAGGCCAAAGGCGAAGGCAGATCGGAATAATAGCAATAATTAGGATTGTTGTCTGTAGTCTGCATCATCTTATTGGATTTTAGCTGATTGTTTCAACCATAGTTTACGATAGTCTGCATTAGGGTCGTAGTTCGCAGCTTGTTTGTCTATATTGAAATAGCGGTTTTCTCTTGGGTCGTTGCCTACACCTGCTACGTATGCCCAGTTGCCATAGTTGCTACACACATCATAATCTATAAGGCAACTCTCAAACCATGCAGCCCCATATAGCCAACTTACATTCATATCATTAACCAGGTAGCTAGCCACTATCTGCCTACCTCTATTGCTCATAAAACCAGTGAGCAATAACTCTTTCATGTTGGCATCTACAAATGGCTGACCAGTATTACCGGTTCTCCATATCTCAAGCTTTTCTTTATCATTAGCCAGGTTGGTGTTTCGCCTACGTGGGCCACGAATGAAGAATAACTCGCAATGATACTTGGCCATATTGAATCTGAAAAAATCGCGCCAAAGAAGCTCGAAAATTAGCCAATAAGTAGACTTATTGGCTATGCGTGCCCGTTCATAAACCTTAACCTCGTGATAAATGGTACGAGGAGAAATACAACCAAAAGCAAGCCAAGCAGAAAGTTTGGAAGAATAATCGGGTCCTACTAGACCGTTTCTAGTCTCGAAGTATGTGGCAATGGCATCAGTATCCCACAAATAATGTTTGAGCCTTAGTATAGCTTCTTCTTCCCCACCCTTGAAATGGATGGCCCTGCGTGTATCTACATCTGCCCGCTCTGCTATAAGATAGTGAACTGTAGGTAAATCAGCATGTGCTAGCAGTGTTGGCGTATGTATGTGTGTAGGAGCTGGATATAAGTCGGGTACTTTAAGGTTTTTCTCTACCTGCCACCTAAATGCAGTAAACATATCGGGCATGGCGGCAACAGAAAAAGGAAGCGAATCCCAAGGAATGAGCGTATCTGTACTGCAAGTATTTATTTGTATATCTGTATCCGTAAGCGCCTCGGCTAAAGCCTCCTCCACAGCCACCTCGTCTGGAGCTACTTCTTTGCTATACCATAGTTCTTTGGCACCATATTGCAGGCAAAGCAAGGGTAATACATCCTCAGGGCAGCCATGCTCAATGACCAGATTGCTACCAAGCTGCTGCAAAGAAGCCCTAAGAGCCGCTACAGATTCAATAATAAAATTGGTACGATAAGGGCCAGTTTTGTGAAAGCCAAGACTTGTATGACGATACTGACGGGGGTCGAAAATGTAGAGTGGAATAATTTGGTCTGCACCCTGCACCGCTTTGTAAAGTGTTTCATTGTCTGACAACCTAAGATCGTTGCGGAACCATACTACAGCTGTTTTCATAACTCACCAATGCACGATTAATTTTGTTTAACAAAAATACTAAATTATTAAACAAAAAGTGTGCTAATGAATTATTCAGCGTCCCTGAATCTTATTTTTATGTGAGAACCATCGCAATAAGGCTTATTGGCAGATGCTCCACAACGACAAAAAGCTGTCACTTTAGATTTAGTTGTTTCATTACCCTGTGCGTCTTTAACTTTCAAGTTGCCATACACCATCAGAGGCCCATTTTTGAGTATTTCGACAGTAGTAGTCATCTGACTTCCATTATCGTCGGCTATTGTTTGTTCTATGCTGAGTGCACCTGATGGGCAAGCTGCTACCTGATCAATTATAGCTTGCGACTCAGCACCATCTAAAGACACCCATGGTCGCGACTTTGGGTTGAAAACCTGTGGTAGGTTTCGCCAGCACTTGGTGGAGTGTATACATTTATCGGGCTGCCATATAACAGTAATGTTGTCTTTGGTGTATTTACGTGCATTATCGGACATTGGGAGCATGTATGTGATGTACTAAGTTACAGTGTTGGAGCGAATAATTGCTATTGGGTAATAAGTGTTGCGTGAATGCAGCAGAATTTGTTAACAGATGACAAAATTGGTTTAGGGTATTGCTTTATAATTACAAAATTGGCCTAAAATCCTTATTTTTATTTTTATGGACTTCTTCAATTCAATGTCGCTCCTGATGAAAGGGTTTTGGATCACTGCAATATTTGCTTCAGTAATTTTTCTGATGCAAACTGCTGCTACCTTTTTGGGTTCGGACGCTAGTGATGGGACAAGTGCAGACTTTGATTCGGACCTTGATGATGGCTCTATGCCGTTTCAGTTATTTTCTTTTCGCAACCTTGTCAACTTTTTGTTGGGTTTTGGATGGGGAGGCGTAGCTTTTCATGAACTTATAGCTAACGACTGGATTGTATTGTTACTGGCTACAGCCACTGGTGTATTGTTTATTTACTTGTTCTTTATAATCATTAAACAAATAACCAAACTGGCCGAAAACAATACTTTCAGAATAACTGAAACCATAAATAAAACTGCAGAAGTGTACCTAACCATACCTGGTCACAAATCGGGATTAGGCAGGGTATTGATAAGCGTTAGAGGATCGGTACATGAACTATCGGCCATAACTACAACAGAAAAAATAGAAACTGGTGCTTTAGTAAAAGTAAAAGCACTAGAAAACGATGAGATTCTTATAGTAGAAAGAATAAGTAACTAACTATCATCCAAACAAAATATATACAGCATGTCTTCATTAGTACTCATAGTAGTTTTTGCAATAGTGATGTTTGTAACGATATCGGCATTAATAGCCAGATACAAACGTTGCCCATCTGATAAAATATTGGTGGTATATGGTAGAACAGGAGGCAGCTCAGCCAAATGTATACATGGAGGAGGTGCATTTATATGGCCCGTGGTGCAAGACTTTGCTTATCTGGATCTAAAACCAATATCTATAGAGGCAAACCTAACTAATGCACTAAGCAGACAAAATATACGTGTGGATGTGCCCTGCCGATTTACGATAGCCATATCGACCGAACCAGAAAGCATGAACACCGCAGCTGAGCGATTGCTGGGACTAATGCATGAACAAATACAAGACCTTGCCAAGGATATA
>CALRKH020000013.1:0-48173 GCA_943367855.1 Asaia bogorensis
TCGTCACACTCGGTGTCAATACAGGAGTCGCTGGCACTGGGTTAAGCGATACTACAGTGGAGGCCGTCATCGTACAGGTTCCGTTGGTAGCACTTAATACATACGTTCCTGCTGTTGTAGAGGTAACAGGGGTTATCACCGGTGTCAATGAGGTCGACGTAAATCCAGCAGGACCAGTCCAAGACCAAGTCGTACCTGTTGTTGAACCTGTTAGTGTCACACTACCACCTGGGCATACAGCCCCACTATTAGTGGCAGATACCAATACAGGACAAGGTGCCCAGCGATATACTTGGTTAGCTGCAGGAAATGTTAAAGTACCATAAAAAGTACCAGTAACATGGGTTGGCGAAGAGGACGGAGCATTGAGCGTAGTATAATCTGTAGAAGTATTAGTAATACCGATAGTACCAGTGGGAGAACCTAGAGTATTCGTTCCATACCAAAACTCAATAACATTAGAAGTCTCATACAATTTGATTTGCAGATTACAGTTACCTGAAGTACTAAAATGGTGAAAGTTATCCCATTCAAAAGTAAATACTCGGTTAGGAGCAGTACCAGTAGTTTGGTAATAAGCAGTGTGCCCAGAACCATGCAAATCGTCCCAATATGCTAGCAGCCACCCAGCACTTGAAATATTTCCAAGAACGTTAGTAAAAGGAGCTGCGCCCGTATTGGCCAAATTAAGAAAGCCATTCGAGCACGCGGCAACTGTAGTATAATTTGTACCGCAATAGTTGAAAGTAAAACCAAGAGCTATACCTGTTTGTGTAATATCATCGGCACTAATACTGGCCGCTGTACCAGTACTGGAAATACTAGTATAGGTGCTAGAAAACGCCGAGAAACTGTAAGAAGCCGTCGTCTGACCATTACTCTTAACAAAAGCAAGAATAGCAAACAATAACGTGAATAAAAATATTTTTCTCATATACATAACTCTGTCAAAAACAGTACTACTATCTGTAAAAATAACTTAAGTATCGATATCGTTGAAATAAATTCAATAAAAATTATTGATACTCGCTAGGAATAAAAGAAACGTACTTATAAACCTAACAGTAAATAGGCGTAAACAATATTGATTTTGTTAGCGCATCTACTCAAAATGCTCAATATCATTAAAATATTTTTCTAACAATGCTCTTACATCTTCCCAATCGTTATTTGTTATACTGTAAATTGCCGTATCTCTCAACGTTCCATCGTCCCTAATACGTTCATTTCGCAATACCCCTTCATATGTTGCACCAATACTTAATATAGCTTTGGCGCTCCGTGTATTGTTTACATCTGTAACCAACTGTACTCTTACTGCACCTAACTGTTCAAAACAATAATTGAGCAATAAATATTTGCACATTTTATTGTAGCCTGTATGCCAATATTCTGGTAGTAACCAACTCCAACCTATTTCCAGTTTTTTATGTTCTGAGAAAATGTTATGGAACATGGTGCAGCCTATAATCTTATTCTTTTTTTTATCAATAATTACAAAAGTATACTGCTCACCTGTACCTCGCTTTAATATTGCCGACTCCAAATATCTTCTTAGTTTGTCTACTTTACTATAATTAACAGACATAAACTCCCAAATCTGTGCATTACTACCAATCTTCTCTAACTCATCAATATAGCCTCTATCAAGTGGCACTAATTTCACATATCTCTGTTCTAGTATAACAGGGTGCTTTATCCAAGACATATTATTTGTTTACGACAAGGTAAGGATAATCTGATTCTGCAAAAACATCTTGTACTTTTACACCACAAGCACCAATAAACACTTGAAAGTAGATCATAATACAGCAAGCAAAAAAACAGACCTTCGCTGGTCAGAAAACCTGCATATTTTACTATGGCTTATTAAAGATGTTTGCTGGGCTATGGCTTGGCCATTGGGGGGCATGCTGATGGTAGTGCCTACTGTATCTGTAGCTGCATATATATTATATAATAGTCGCGGTTATAGGCCAGACTTCTATCACAATATTGCAGTATGCATGTGGATTTCCGCCAATTCAATATGGATGACAGGAGAATTCTTCAATAAAGAATACAGACCAATAGCCGTATCTTTTTTTGCTGTAGGTATTGCCATCTTGATATATTATTATATACGATTCTATAAAATAGACAGAAAGCCAAAGTTGTAATTTTAATTACTTGATTTCTACTTTACGATTGCTGGAACCTTCTTCATCATTTCTTGCTGCACATACAAATGATACTTATAATAATTAGATGATTCCAGCAGCTGAACCATTTGTTCCAATTCTCTATCTGCTCCTGAAGGGTCGTAATCTCGCCTCAAATTATTATTGAACATCACACCTACAGACTGCCACATTACAGCTGAAAAGCCACCTTTCAACTCTCTTATTATACTATAACAGTCTTGACCAGTTTGCCTATTAATCAACTTTATCAATACATGCCCTTGATCAACAGTGAGATTTTTTAGGGGTTGCTTAAACGCTACATCCAGTTGCTTGTCTACCTGCTTCAAATACTGTCTCCTTTCTTTTCTCTTGTCTAATGTATTCAGCGTCTTATGTACATCTCTCAAAATTGCAGCCGCTGTAATGGCGTAAGGATATACAATATGCACGTCTCTTCTTAGCCTATTCCGTCTAAGTTGATCTTCAGGCTTTAGGTAGGCTGCCAAAACAATATACTCCTCAAGAAATGCCATAGGGTAAGCCTTGCCATCTACAGTAATGGAGCCAAGCCTGATAGTGTCGTTAACCGACTGCTGAGCTACAGTGGTAAACGAAATACAAACAAAGTAAAAAACAGGTAAAATATAACGACGGCCCAACATCAATTGTAAATTTCGAAATTTTATCAACAGCAAATCAAATAGAGCCCTCAAATAAATACACGCTTACGTTAATTTTGATGGTTTTTAACAACGATCATCGCATACTACCAACTTATCGTTAGTAATTTTACACCATATTGAAATGAAAAGAACCTATTACTTACTATTATTTATACCGTTATGGACTTCTTGCGAGAAACAAGTACAGAAAACTCTTACGAAACAAGAAATCCAAAACAAAATAGATTCAATTGTGACCATTAGACTAAAAGAAGTAGATGAACAGGCTAACTTAGAGCTAAATCACAGAATAAAAATAGAGGTAAAAGTAAAAGCAGACTCTATATTACAAACACTAAAAGCAAAAGATTCGAACAATACTTATAAGCTGAACGATACAAGCCAAATAAAATAAAAACTATGACTCATACAGTGCTGCTCTTTGATGGCGAATGCAATCTTTGCAACAGCACTGTTAACTTTATATTGGAAAAAGACAAAAAAGGCAAGATTAAATTTGCTTCTTTACAATCAGAAACAGGCAAGCAACTTTCGCGAGAATCGAGTGTTACAACTAGCAATCTATCGAGTGTAGTTCTCATTCACAATAAACAGGTATTTACTAAATCAGACGTTGTTTTACAAGTTAGTATCATACTTGGAGGTGTATGGAAATTATTAGCTTTAACTCGTGTAATACCTAGACCAATTAGAAACTGGATTTACGACCTTATTGCTAAAAACAGATATAAATGGTTTGGCAAAACAAACCAATGCAAACTACCATCTACTAATATATCAAGTAGGTTTATAAGCTAGATAATGTAATAAAAGAAAAACGACACAGATGGCTAAGATAGCATTATATATATTACTTCTTTTCAGCACTTTCACAGCTGCACATGCACAAAATGTCATCTATTCTAGATCTGATGCGTTCGACTTTCGGTCGGATGTCTATCATATAGTAGGCAACTGTGGCGGACGCACCTATACATACATCAACAATAGCGAAGGTGCCAGACTAGATGCTTATAGCGACTCTATGACCAAAGTAGCTACAGTATTGCTAGACTTCTTCCCAGAGAGAATATACCAAAGCCAATTCATCACATACCCCGATAGAATTGTTGTACTGTACCAAGCATTAGAAAGCAACAAAGTAGTACAATACATGGCAATGTTAGATGCCAAAGGTTTACTAAGGGGAAAACCTATCCAAATAGCAAATGAGAAAACTGGCATCTTTGGTGCAACAAGACAATATTACTCAGCAGCCATATCAGACAATAAGAAACACATACTTATATACAGTGCTCGTAACAAAGGGAAAGAAATTCTGTTTGAAGGTACATGGGTAAATGAAAACGGCAACATCATAAAACGCAGTAAAGCCAAATTTAAAACGGACAATATTGCTGAACATGGGGATGTAAACATAACCAATGACGGCACCGTTTATATGGCCGCATATACACCAGTAGGCTCTGAGGCATATGCTGATCAGTATTGGCTACTTTCCCTACCGGTAGGTGGCACAACATTCAGCAGCGTAGAGATGGAACTTGGAGAGAAATACGCAACAGCAGGCTACACAAGGGTAGACAACGTGAATAACAGGGTTTATTTCGGAGGATTCTACGCCAATAGTAAGAACGGAAACTATAATGGGATAATCTATGCAGCATTTGACATAGCTCAAAATAAATACGAGATTAAACGCTTCATTCCATTTGACAAAGAACTAGCAATGGCTGCAAATGCTAAAAACAGGGGCGGCATTTTCGACAACTATCAGGTAAGGCAATTAATAGTAAAGAATGACGGTGGATTTGTGTTGATATCAGAAGAGCAGTTCACAACTATGCGCAGCACGTTTACCCCAGGCTTTGGCTACTATTCATTCTATACTCCATTTGTCAATTCGGCAGTAAGAGAGTACCACTACAACGACATCATGGCCCTTTCTTACGACAAGAATGGAGTAAGAGAATGGCATTCTTTTATAAAAAAAGATCAATACTCCCAGGAAGATGAAGGTGTCTTTTCTTCTTATGCACTATTAAATAGCGGGGGAACATTAGCATTCTTGTACAACGATTTTGATACTAGACGCTCCAGAATACAACTTGCAACTCTAACTCCTGAAGGTTTAATGGACACGCATGGTTTGGCAACAGAAACTATCGACTACCCCGACTGGCTACCTCGATATGCCAAACAAATATCTTCAAAATCTCTTTTGATTCCCTGTTTCAGAAAAAAACAAATCTGCTTTTCTAAAGTTACATTCTAGTTACCAACACTAGTCACATTAGTAATTGGCACTTCATCATGACTAGGCATTACTGTGTTTAATACAAAATAATACTTTATTAATAGTATTCTCACCGCAATAACTAATCATTACTAGTTTTTGAAAGGAAACCAGTTATATCAACCATAGCAAAATATATAAGAATTAGTATTTAGCATTACTTCAAACCTGCTAAAATAAATTCCAATTGACAAGCTATACAGGTGTATTAACTCCAATGACATCAATTGTGTTAAGCAGCACAAAACAATTTTAACAGACGAAGGGATGAGAAGAGACACAATAATACACAAAATGGGCTGCAAAAGAACTATGTCTTCAGCAGCCCCCGCACTCTTCATCTCAAATCCACCTTTTATTTCATCTTCAAATCAAATCTATCCAAATTCATCACTTTCGTCCAAGCTGCAATAAAATCATCCACCATCTTCTCTTTAGCATCGGCACTAGCATATACCTCAGCTAATGCTCGCAGTTCGGAGTTAGATCCAAAAATCAAATCGCTCCTAGTTGCCGTCCATACTATTTTTCCTGTTTTTCTCTCACGACCATTAAATAATTCTTTCGTTTCATCAGCAGCTTCCCATTGTGTATTCATATCTAGCAAATTCACAAAGAAATCATTACTGAGTGTACCAACTCTATTTGTGAATACGCCATGTTTAGAACCATCGTAATTAGCCCCCATCACACGCATACCTCCAACAAGCACTGTCATTTCGGGAGCTGTTAGCGTTAGTAACTGTGCTTTATCAATCAATAGCTCTTCTGTTGAAAATGTATACTTCTTCTTTAAATAATTACGAAATCCATCAGCCATTGGCTCAAGTACTGCCATAGAGTTGAGGTCGGTTTGCGCCTGTGTAGCATCAGCACGACCAGGCACAAAAGGCACTTCCTTCTTGTAACCAGCATTCTTTGCTGCTTGTTCCACACCTACACTACCCGCCAGCACTATCATGTCAGCCATAGATATTTGTTTGTCCTTACTTTTTGCATTAAAAGCTGTGCGTATACTCTCTAGCTTTGCGGCCACTTTACTAAGTTGAGTGGGATTATTGACAGCCCAACTTACTTGTGGCTGCAGCAATAATCTGCCTCCATTAGCACCGCCCTTCAGATCTGTACCTCTGTAGGTAGATGCAGCAGCCCAAGCAGTACCTACTAATTCGCTTATAGTTAGCCCGCTAGCTGCTATTGAGGATTTTAAGCCATCAATATCTTTTTTATCTACCAGCTTATAGGTAACAGCAGGTATAGGGTCTTGCCATATAAAATCCTCTTTTGGCACCTCTGCTCCTAGATGCAGCGCCTTGGGGCCCATATCTCTGTGAGTTAGTTTATACCAAGCTTTAGCAAAAGCTACTTCAAACTCTTTAGGGTGCTCATAAAACCTCCTAGATATCTTTTCGTATGTAGGCTCAAATCGGAGAGACAAATCCGTTGTCAGCATTGTTGGTTTATGCATCTTTGTCTTATCAAATGCATCCGGCACCATTAATTTGGGGTTCTTAGCTACCCATTGGTGAGCACCTGCAGGGCTTTTAGTAAGCTCCCACTCATTTTCAAACAAGTTCTTAAAGTATAAATGTCCCCATTCTGTAGGTGTAGATGTCCAAATTACTTCTAATCCCGATGAGATAGCATCTGCCCCCTTACCCGATTTGTAACTACTCTTCCAACCAAAACCTTGCTCCTCTATTGCTGCAGCTTCTGGCTCGGCACCTACGTTACTGGCTGGACCTGCACCATGTGTTTTGCCAAATGTGTGACCACCTGCAATAAGTGCCACAGTTTCCTCATCATTCATACCCATACGCCCAAAAGTCTCACGTATATCTTTTGCAGCTAGTACTGGGTCAGGATTGCCATTAGGCCCCTCTGGATTTACGTAAATCAAACCCATTTGCACGGCGGCTAGCGGACGCTCCAACTGCCTGTCTCCTGCATACCTTTTATCGTCCAACCACTTAGACTCCTTACCCCAATACACATCACTTTCAGGCTCCCAAACATCTGGCCTACCTCCACTAAAACCAATCGTTTTGAAACCCATTTGCTCAAGTGAAACATTGCCAGTGAGCACCATAAGGTCGGCCCAAGACAACTTGCTACCATACTTTTGCTTCACCGGCCACAACAGTCTGCGTGCTTTATCCAGATTCGCATTATCTGGCCAGCTATTAAGCGGTGCAAAACGTTGCTGTCCATCTCTAGAGCCTCCACGTCCATCGCCTGTTCTATATGTGCCCGCACTGTGCCAAGCCATCCTTATAAACAAGGGGCCATAATTGCCATAGTCTGCAGGCCACCAATCTTGCGACTGTGTTAACACTGCAGCTATATCCTTTTTTACAGCGGCAAGATCTAACGTTTTGAAGGCTGCGGCATAATCAAAGTTGCGCCCCATTGGGTTAGACAGTTCAGAGTTTTGCCTTAGCACGCTCAGGTTTAACTGATTAGGCCACCAATCCTTATTCGTAGTACCCTTCATAGACTGTTGTTCTCCTGCACTACTGTTAGTAGTGGTAGCACCAGCATCACTGCCGCCAAGATGATAAGGACATAAACCAGATGCACCTTTGTGCTCTGCCGATGGCTGTGCACTAGCAGATGCCACCGCACCCATCATTGCGATAAATAGTAAGTGTTTCTTCATTGTATATCTGTTGTCTTTTAAATCTATTTTGGTGTTGCAATTTAAAAACCATCAATCTTCTACAAAAACTATAATTTAGAACCCAATATCTACATTATAGATGAACATACAACAATTTCAATACGTATTAGCACTTGCAGAGGAGCGCCACTTCGAGCGTGCTGCCGATAAGTGCTTTATATCCCAATCCACACTCAGCACAATGATATCCAGACTGGAGGAAGAACTAGGGATTCAGATCTTCGACCGTCGAAAAAAACCACTAGAAATCACTACAGAGGGGGCCTATATAATAGAGCAATTAAAGAAAGTGAATAAAGAAATAGATAGTCTCTACGAGCTAACACACTTGCTCAAGGGAGAGGTAAAAGGTAAGCTAACCATAGCTGTTATACCTACTGTTGCCCCTTTTTTATTGCCATTATTCTTACACCATTTTGCAGCCACATTTCCCAACCTAACTATTGAAGTTAGAGAACTAACAACTGCAGAGATTCTGAGACTAATAAAATCAAGAGACCTTGATATAGGTATAGTATCTATACCGCTCAAAGACCCAGAAATAGTAGAGCATCACCTCTATAATGAGCCATTTGTGTACTATGATGCAGACCGTAAAAACAAAAAAAACATCACTATTCAGCAGCTCGACCTTGGCAATCTTTGCTTGCTCGAAGAAGGCCATTGTATACGCAACCAAATACTTGAACTATGCGACTTATTCGACCAACAACTACACACCAAGCTCAATTTCCACTACAAAGCAGGCTCTATAGATAGCCTACTTCGATTCGTTAAAACCAACAAAGCTTCCACCCTGCTACCCTATTTAGCAGCTACTGACTTTGATAAAATAGAAATGAAAAACGTAAGCGCATTTGCCGCACCCGTGCCCTATCGTAGCGTGGGCATGGTAGTTCACCCTCACTTCGTAAAACATAAAGTACTCAACCTTTTACGTCAGGAGATATTAAAGTCTGTTAAGCCACTGCTACCCCGAACAACCACACAAAATGAACCACTCATGCCTTTAAGCAGTCAACATTCTCAAAAGAAGATTTAATTGTCATATTGAGCTACTAGACACTAAGGCAACAGCACCAGGACGCGCAAATCACTAATAAACCGGATGTCCTCATCGCTATAAGGCTTACCCAAATGAATTGCGGTAATAATAACTCTCGATTTCAAAGCCCCTTTACCATAAAGTGTCAGCTCTTGTGGGCTAAGAAAATACGCTCTTTTTTCTGTTAGTTCATTTATTATAGGTTTTAGGGGGATGGACTCTATAGGCTTACCATTGCGCAAAAAATCTAAAGCAACATCCACATCTTCGTCGTGCGATATACTTACCTCCAACGAATCTGTAGCTGACAAATGAATGAATTGCGTACCATTAGAAGCAGGTCTACACACTGTAATTTGATATGCCTTTGTATAGCCAAGCATATCTATAACCTTGCGCTCATCGATATTAAAATCGCGCTCCCTATAATGAAAATCCTCTTTCTCATTCCTTCCTGCAGCACCCCACCCTGTACACAACATAGATGTTATTTTCTCTGTAGGATTATAACCATCTGTAGGCTTATGTAGCCGCAAGTCTTCCGCAAAATACTTTTGCATAGCACTTAGTTTTCCCGAATTCACCAAATACTCCACTATGCTATGCACATTATCGTTATCGCCACTCTGCATTAAAGGGGGCGAATCTGATACTTTTTCGCCAGGCTTCCATACTTTGTTTTTTATCAGTAATGCATCCAATCTACTTATCTGACTCCACTCTGATACAGCAAATGCACTCCAAGGCCCAAATAAAGACAATAATCCGAGCAGACCTAGCGAACTTGGTATTACCTTAATGTTCTTACTTGGAGAAAAAATAAAATAAACCGACAAAAAGCCTAACCACGCACCTAATAACAATAAATAATATCGAGGCTCTGTAATGCCATAGATGCTGGCACGCGTAATGATAGCTACATATAGCAAGGCAATGAGTGGTAATGATGCAATAAAAAAGAACTGAAAAAACAAACGCACCCAGGGCGACTGTGTGTCATTGCGCAAAGGTGTTACTAGCAGTAATGCAAGAATACCCAATACCGAGTAACACATGATGAGCAGACTTACCTCCCCATTGGGTAAACGCCACTGAACAACAATCTTGACACCATAAACGTACAAGATAATAATATATAGCGCCACAAGCGGCATCAGTATATACTGGGTGAACATCTTAAGCATCTTCGGGAACTCCTTGTTGCTATTAAGTTCAGCGTAAGATGAGGGTATACCAGCTAGAAAAAACAAAGTATTAAATATACCAACTACGACCACAAAAAGATCCGCTATTGCATTTGAGCCTACCTTCAAATTCAGCAACTCTCGACAGGCAACTATAGCAAGTGCCAACCCAACAAAAAGAACCCCAGAAAATATACCAGACAAAAACACACGTACAAAAAGAGTCTCGTTGAAGCGCCAAAATCCCATTGGCTCTTTCTGACCTATGTAAGGAGCCACAGCTACAAACAAGTGCATCACCACCATAAGCACAATAGAAGTAACGGTAAACCGATAATCTGAATTTGGCTCTGATGGCACAAGCCACAACCCATACAACAAGGCAAACCCTATGCAGAAAAATGGTGCTACCAACCTAAATTTCAAACTATTCCTTCGCTCAGTTAATAACACCGAGCCAAGCGACAAAGGAATACATAAAGCGCAGGTATATAAAATCCTGAAGTAATTATCAGCATTATTTTCTATCAATAGCACACCAAACACAGTGCCCACTATGGCGAATAATAATGTTAAGTAAAATCGCTTAAACGCATCAACAGCCTGCGTAATTAAATAATAAACTGAAGGGAACTTCATAAAAACAGTAGCTAAGTATAAAGCTACTTATTAAAACAACACACATCTAGATGTTGCCAAAATGAATACCAGCACCAGGAAAATGAAAAACCACAACCTCCTTGAGCTAAACATTATACAGCTCCGACTTGTCATAATAATAAAGATCAAGCTGTAACACCTAAGTTTCCCCTACTCTATGTATTTATCTTGCAGTACGCTTACCTAGCTGTTTATACAACCCAAAAGCTACTACTCCACTCAGCATAATATTAGCCGATATAAGCATAGTGTTGTGGTGCATTGAAAAAACAACATTGGCGATTTCTGAAAAATTATTACCCTCACTTCGCAACACGCTCAATATCACAAAAAACATATTGTTCATCACTAATCCAATACTTACTGCTGCACCAAACAAAAATGAATGTTTCAAACCAATCTCATTGACTAACCCTTTATCTTTCGATGACTGTATAAATTGAAACACAAACCATACTGTAATTCCAAAACTTATCAGATGGCTAAACGCCTGAAGTAGCGGAACATTGGACCCAAACAAGATGCGGAACAGCAACAGCGAAAGCACATTATTCATTAACAATATCCCCAATATACAGCGAACAAAAACGGTAAGCATATACCACCATTTCATTAGCGCTTTTTCTGCCTTTAGCAATAGCATATAAAGACTAATATTGGGTAAGAAACCAACCAAAGTCGCCAATTGCTTATAATACATATCGCCACTACGAGTTATGAAATAAATAATAGCAATTTTGGTAACTATAGCCAGCATCCAGCCCGTATAAGTAAGTTGTTTGCTAGAACGCTTATAATTCAAATAGCTAACTATTGGTGCCGCAACAAATACTAATAATGCAGCTAATAGTATTAAGAGCACTTCAATAACATCTTGCGTGTCTATTGCACCATTCAGTGGGTCTGCCTGACACACTTGGCTAGCAAGCAAGCCGACCATCAAAAACAATAAGAATCGAGCCATATTTTTCATAATCAGTCATAAAGATATTTTTCTTCCCCACAACTTATGTACATGATCCAAAGCAACAAATAAACCCTGCATCCCCCAACTTTTCAACTTGATCCCCTATTCCGCCACCTCTTAATAAAAACAACAAAAAACCCGCTCTGAGAGCGGGTTTTTGCGGACTGGACGGGACTCGAACCCGCGACCTCCGCCGTGACAGGGCGGCATTCTAACCGACTGAACTACCAATCCGTTTCAGTTGGGAGTGCAAAGATAAGCACGAAAGTTTTAGAAAAACAAATGTTGTCCAACTTTTTTCTGTATTTTTTTCTTTTTGCTATGTAGCGTTTTATAGACTAGTTATCAAGCCTTACTTCGAATAAATTAGGCCAGTTTTTGCCTGTTACAAAGATTCGATTGGTAGCCGCATCGTAAGCTATGCCATTAAGCACATCGGGGCCATCTTCTCTACCGCTAGCTGGGGGTATCCCTGCCATTTGCCTTATAGGCCCCATATCTGCCCGGGCTACTACGCGTCCTGTATTAGTATCTATTTTGAGTATAAGGTCTGTCTGCCACTGATTAGCGTATATATAGCCATTTATTAGCTCCAACTCGTTGATCATTTTTACGGGTCCATGCTCGTCAATAACCGGCAATTGTTTTTCAAGCTGACCAGTTATAGGATTGAGATAATAGAGCACATTACCTCCATCGTTGTAAATGAGCTGTGTACCATTATTGGTTAGCCCCCAGCCCTCTGGCGAGGGAAAAGTAAACTGACCTAGTGTGCGGAGCGTAGCAGGGTCATAAATAAATCCTTTACCTTCTCTGTAAGTAAGCTGATATAGTTTACCTCCCATCATAGTCATACCTTCACCAAAGTAGCTTTCGCCCATTTTGATGCGCTGTTTCACCTCTCCTGTCTTTACATCTACTTTACGCACCTCAGACTCACCATATTGTCCAGTGCTCTCATAAAGCAATCCATCGTGATACTCTAATCCTTCGGTAAATGCTTTTGTATCGTGTGGGTATTTATTGACCAACTGAGGCACTATTGTTGTAGGTATCAGTACTTCATTAGCTACAGTCTCTGTTGCAGTATTGTCAGTGTTGCTAGTTTGTTTTGTTTCATCCTTGCATGCTACTGTCGCCATTGCTAGCAGCAATATTATTGTGAATCGGTTCCGTTTTTTGTGTTGTATCATGTCTTTTAAAACCTATTGGATTACGTTTAGTTACTGCATTCTCTACTTGTTCGGCATCTTCTGGCAGCTCACCCATACCTGTAAATGAAGAATAGTAGGCTGCTTTCATGCCTTTGAGTATAATTTCATCTATTATTTCGTCTGTTATTCTACTAGGCTCCTCTATTATGGCTAAGGTAATGGGCGATGGAGCTTCAGCATCGAGATCGGAATGATGCGGTTGCAAATTAACAATAATGAGCCCTGTAATTGTAGGGTTGAAGGATATGGAGAAACCTTCTTCATTATAAGCTTTCTTTTCGCCCATGGCATTGCGAAAAGTGACGAGCATAGGCATCTCTCCTGTTCGAAAAGTGAGCGATGGAATACGATTGCAGGTACCTTTAAAATTATCGTTATAGGCAAAGAGGGTATCTACAAAGAATCCCTGTTTGTATAAACTATTTTGATTAAGGTGTGTGGCAAGCTTGTTTAGGTGATTTTTCACTAAGTCAAACTTCTCCAACCAATGTTCTCTTCTTTTTTGAACTCGCTGCAAGCCCTCGTCATATAAATTTGCAATTCTCAAGTGTTCATCAAATACCATAAGTCCGCTATTTAGAAGTCATTAATAAAGCTGTACTGTGCAAAGTAATGATTTCTTACGAACATGAAACTAGGCAACGCAGGTGCTGCCTGAGCAATTGATGTTCATAAGTAAATGGAAAAGCATTTTAACAATGTACTATCATCCAGTTTTTTGTCTGGCGCGAAGTACTATGCCCCAACTATGTTAGGTCATCATTTTCTCCATTTGTCTGAAACCTGCTGCGGGCGATAGTTGCTCCCAAAGTATGCGGTAAATAATAGTGGCTAATGGCAGCGGAATACTATAGCGTGCAGACACATGTTGCATACCACGAGCTGCATAATAACCTTCTGCTACCATATTCATTTCTAGTGTAGCTGCCTTTACAGTATACCCTTTACCTATCATTGCCCCAAAAGTGCGATTGCGACTGTGCAACGAGTAGCAAGTTACGAGCAGGTCGCCAAGATAGGCACTGGTATGAAAATCGGGGTGCTCGTCTGAAGGATGAACTTGTTCGAAATGGCGATTGAGAAAGCCATACATTTCGCGGTAACAGTTGGTGGCATATACGCTCAAAAAGTTATCTCCATAATCGAGCGAGTGCGCCATGCCTGCACCTACTGCATATATATTCTTGAGCACAGCAGCATATTGTGCCCCCCAAATATCATGATTGTGTGTGGTATTGATATAACTACAAGAGAAGGTGTCAGCTATAGACTGGGTGAGCGCATCATTTAGGCCTGAGAAGGTGAGATAAGAGAGTCTTTCATAAGCAACCTCCTCTGCATGGCATGGCCCAGAAATGGACATATATTGCACTGTAGGCACATTGTATGTATCGAGCAGGTAATCATTAAGTAACTTGTTGCATCCTGGCAATACGCCTTTAATAGCTGATATGATATTTTTCTTTTGCCATACCTCAGCAGGCACCTGCGCTATTACTTCTTCCACATATGCGCTTGGCACTGCAACAATTACAGTATTGCAGGCCCCCATCATAGCAGGCAGGTCTTTAGTGGGCAATATAGTGCCGGGCAAAAAGCGAACAGATGTTAGATAATGAGGATTATGATGCCTGTGGGTTAAGTAATCTATAGCTTCATCGTTTCTTACCCACCAATGTATAGTTTTACCATTGTCGGTAAGAATTTTGGCTATAGCTGTGCCCCAGCTACCGTTGCCTATTATGCCTATTTGTCCTGTCATAATTGCTCAAAGATAACACTAATGTAAAGTAGTGGGTAATAACGATCAACCAACCTCTTTGGAGGTATTGTCGGCAGGTATTGCAGGCGACTTACGCAGAAGCAATACTGCACCTGCAATCATAAGAAATACAGATAAAATCTCAGCCTGTGTAGGATGAATAAAGCCAAGATCATATTGAGTGTTGACTCTTATTTTTTCTACTAAAAAGCGTTCTACTCCAGCAAACAAAAGGTACATGCCAAACATTTGCAAGGTTTTATTCAGCTTCTTGCGTATTGCCCACATAAAAGCAAATATGGAAACACAAGCTACAAACTCGTAAACAGAGGTAGGAAAAACACTAACTGGCAACACATTGCAATATTCCCCTACGCAATCTTTTATAGCTATACCCTCATGGCCTACATTGTGTGGATATACCATGCCCATCAACCAATCGGGCAACCATGACGGTGCAGGCATGTGCAAGAAGGGTGTAGTGCCTGCCATCTGCTGCACGTAGCCCATATCGGCAGCTGTGGTGGCGCGCATAGTACCATCAGGATTGGCCATATATGCAGTATTGAATATACCCCAATCCCCGTCTCCAGAAAAGTGACACCCTAAGCGTCCTAGTCCATACGCTAGCATAATTGCAGGCGCAGCTGCATCAGCAAGATGAGCAAATGGAATCTTGTGCTTACGAGCATAGTAATAAAATGCAGCTGTAGCCATAATGAGCCCACCTAAAAAAGTAAGCCCACTAGAAGAAGTGAGACTGCGTATAGGGTCTTTTATAAAATCGTCCCAAGTCTCAAGAGCGTTGAATACCTTAGCACCTACCAAGCCTGCCACAGCTGCAACAACTACAATCTCAGTAATAAGTTCGTGAGGATATACCTTGACCTGAACAGTTTTTTGTTCCTTGCTCTGGATCTTTTTATTCTCCATCAACTTTAGCAAATAGGCACCTACACCTGCGGCAATACCAATAATGAAGTTGCCCGAAGATGAAAACAGGTAACCCATTGGGTCTGGAGACACAAGATCGAAGTTGGAAAATATGCCCCCAATTTTGAAACCCGCAAGAAAAGCCACCACAGCCGAAGTGAGCATCTCTGTAGAACTAAGAGGCTTATTTATTTCCAGTTGTTTAATTTCAGGATGTAACAAACCCTGTTGCGTTTTCCTTCTCAGTTCTGACGACATAACCCAAGCAGCACCTAGAAAAGACAATGCAACTAGAAATCCGAAGGTTTTGAATAGACTAAGCCAGTGTGGCATTTCTAGTCCGGTAAGGCCGTGAAGTAGATACTGAAAATCGGGAAACATGAGTGTAAAAGTAAGCAAATAGCTCACGGTTTGCGATGTATTGCCCGCTCTGTATATTATTTGTATCTCTGTAACTGTGCGAAGTGTTTATTTTTAACAATCCCTGAATATTTTTTTGAGTTGGACAGGTTTTTATATTGAGCTTATATTTCTACTTTAGCCCACTGCTAATTTTATGAAAAAAGACAAAATACTAATTATAGGTGCCGGAGGGCAGATAGGGGTAGAGTTGGCCATGGCACTACGTGCAAATTATGGCGATGCGAATGTTATAGCATCCGACATAAAAGAAGAGCCACATCCCATGTTGAAAGATAGAGGCCCTTATGTGGTACTCAATGCAATGGATGCAACAGCTATATTAGACTTGGTGAAGCGAGAAGGAGTGACACAAATTTATTTATTAGCAGCTTTGCTATCTGCCACTGGCGAGAAGGCTCCTAAAATGGCTTGGGACATAAATATGCAGAGCCTGCTACAAGTGCTGGATATAGCAGTGCAAGAAAAACTTGCTAAAATATACTGGCCTAGTTCTATAGCTGTCTTTGGCCCAACAACACCTAGAGATAATACTCCACAACAAACCATAGTAGAACCCCGTACGGTATATGGCGTGAGCAAGTATGCCGGTGAGTTGTGGTGCCAATATTACCATCAGCGTTGGGGAGTAGATGTGCGTAGCATACGTTATCCTGGTTTGATAAGCTGGAAATCGGCACCAGGCGGAGGCACTACCGACTATGCAGTAGAAATTTATCATGAAGCATTAAAGCACAAACATTACACAAGCTTTTTGGCAGAAGACACCTACCTGCCCATGATGTATATGGATGATGCTATACGCGGCACAATCGAACTTATGGAAGCTCCTGAAGAACTGATAAAAACCAGAATGGCATACAATTTATCAGCCATGAGTTTCTCTCCTAAAGAGATAGCCAATGCAATCAAAAAACATATACCTGAGTTTACAATTGGCTATGCGCCAGACTTTAGGCAGCAAATTGCAAATGGATGGCCCAAAAGTATAGACGATTCGGTGGCTAGGGATCACTGGAATTGGCGTCACCAGTTTGACCTAGATAAAATGACTGTAGAAATGCTACACAACTTATCAAAATAGCATTCAATATTGATTGAAAGTTGAAGAGCGGGGTGCATATTCAGTTGCACCCCGCTCTTTATTTCACATTACTTAACATTTCGGATAGAACCTATCAACAAATACTCCCAATTATCTAATTAGCGTAACAGTTCCTTTCAGCGTTTCATTGTCTTTGTATGGGGTATGTAGTATGATGATATAATTGTAAGTACCAATCTCGGCGGGTTGTCCATTAAAAGTACCGTCCCACCCTTTATTACCACTGGTAGTGCGGAACACATTTTCGCCCCATCTATTAAATACTGCCATTTCAACTACAGTAAATTCGCCTTTACCATTTACTCTAAAGATATCGTTGAGCCCATCTCCATTGGGAGTGAAAGCAGACGCAACAAATATGCCAGTTCTATTGTCTACTGTTATCACTACACTATCCATATCTACACAACCGTTGGTATCTGTAGCATATACTCTGTATGTGGTAGTTACAGTGGGTGTAGCCACTGGGTTATTGATGCCAGGATTATCAATGCTTCCGTCATTTGGCTCCCATCTGTAGGTCACTCCGTTATCAGCGTTGAGGCGAACACTCATACCTAACTCTATCGTCTGATCAGGGGTAACGTTCACTAGCGACATTGTCTTATCTCCTACCCTTATTATCGCAGTATCACTGCCGCTACAACCAGTTACAAGATTTGTGACTGTTACTGTGTAAATACCAGCATCGAGCAAGGTAGAACTAGGAATAAATGGATTTTGAACTGTTGAGGTATAACCATTAGGCCCAGCCCAACTGTAAGAATGTGTATTGCCACCTGGGTAAGATTCCAAAGATATTGCCTCATCTAAGCAAGCTGTCCTACTTCCCTTTGCAATAGCAAACACAGGAGGCAGAATTGATACATTAACAACATCGCTATTTTTACACCCTAATGCTGTGTCGGTAGCAATAACAGTGTAAGTCATAGCTACACTTGGAGATGCAATTGGCTCTAGCAAAGTTGCATCATTGAGCCCTGCATCAGGTATCCATTGGTAAGTAGCTGTTGCTGGGCCACTTACAGATAAGTTGAGAGAACCACCAGGGCAAATTGCTGAGTTTGGCGTCAAAATATTCACTACTGGGTCTACAACAGTAATAGTTATATTGCCATATGCTGGACATCCACCTATCGTAGATGTAGCAGTAACAGAATATGTAGTAGTGCTGGCCGGAGCAGCAATAGGACTATAGAAAGTCGGATTATCTAATCCTGCGGCTGGTGTCCAGTTGAATGTTAGACCTGTAGGGTCGCTTACTACTATTCTCAGTCCATCTCCTCGGCATATAGTAGTGTCTGGAGTAGTGATAGCTAGAACTGCTGCGTCTACTGTCACCCTGATACTATCAGTTATTGTAGGACAACCAGACAAAGGGAAATTGGCCGCCATGTAGTATTTTATGCTAGTAGTTGGAGTGGCAACAGGTTGTTTTACAATGGCACTACTAAGACCTGCTGCAGGGGTCCAATTATAAGTCAAGCCCAGCGTACCATTTACAATTATCTGAAAGAATTTGCCCAAACAAATAGAAGTATCATTAGTTACAATATTGGCACTTGGGGGGTCTAATAAGTTTAATAACAAGGTATCAATAATGCCACAGCTAAATGGAGAAGAAAGATAGATTGTAATAGATTTAGTACCAGTTGCACTAGTCAATCCAGACACGTTAAATAGCACACTAGTATCTCCAGGCATTATTGTAACACTGTCTGGAGCATTAAAGTCTAAACCTTTTACACCAGTCCCTGCATAGGTTAGGTAAACCTTTTGGGGCAATGTTGTGGTTTTACTATTGAGCACTGTGATACCAGCTGGTGCACAACCACGCATAATAGCGTTTGGAACACCACCCAATGAATGACCTATAGAATCGGACCTTTTGAATTTATAAGTATTGGTACTAAGACTACCAGCCTCTATAAACACACCAGAATCATATAAAGAATTGGCACCGTCTGCAATAGTTAATTTCAAGTGATATGTGACACAAGGAGTTACAGCATGAAATGCCCTAAGACTACGAGTGTATCCTCTGTAAGTAACCTGTGTGCCACCTGCATTATTTACAAAGAATGTGGTAAAAGGTGATCCAGGCCCCATAGAGGTACAATTGGCTATATCGCAAAAGCCTGGCCAGCCTGGCGGGCCAGGTATGCCACTGTTAATGGAATTTACAGTAACTGGTATATTGGTACCAGGCACCAATGCCATATTATCTGTTCCAGTAATACCTGGACCAGATATGAAGAATGCAAACGCATCATTATATTGTCCACATGTAGAGTTTGTATACTCCTCTGAGCCAAATTGATAATTGAAACTTACAGTATCTCCTTTAGGTACAAAGTCAAATTCAAGAATACATGCATCGAAAGTAGTGGTACCTGCTAGAGTAGTAAGTGCGGCATCTCCCGGCATACCATTGTTGAAGCTTGCCAAACTAGACTCTAAGCCTGCAGTATTGATAGCCCTGCCAGAGGTAAGCACTATACCGCTGTCTATAGTTATGGGTGTTGTAACTGATGTGAAAGTACCATTGGCAACACCAGCACAATTGAGCGTAGGAGCTGATATTGTTATACCTGGGCCGGCAAGCTTACCCGCTAATACTGCAGCTGGCTGGCTAGGAGTAACAGTCAATTGACTGTAGCCCGAATGCCAACATAATAACATTACTAATAAAGATAGTGTGAATAGTTTCGCTAACCTCATAAAATATATTCCCTGTTGCAAAGTTCACAATGCACAGTTATGGCAAAGTTAAGTCAATGTAAACTCTCGATATGTCATTTATTTCGATAACACCATAATTGTCTGAGACTTCTGCATATCAGTAATCCTTATAAGATAAATACCATGCTCATATAGCAAAATATTTTTCTGCTTTAATCCATTTATTTCAGAGCCACTTATCTGATTTAACAACTGTCCTGAAAGGTTATAAATTTCCAGTCTTGTGTCAAGCGAGAACGGTAAACTACTGCTAACTGTAATAAACCCATTAGTTGGGTTAGGATATACATCTATCTGTGTATTATTAGTGACATCTGCTACCCCAGTAATGCAATCTGTTATATTAGTTAGGCTACCACCCATACTACTAAAATTTTGATGGAAGGATTGATAGTATATATTGGCAGCAGTATCATCATGAATAATTAGTGTATTTTCATCGTTTTTAGTATCCGCACTAAAAGACCAGTTGTGTGAACCTGTTAGTACCATTGGGTCGGAGCAGCTATTACTGGCATCGACTATCAAGAATTTGTTATGATACATGTTAGTGCTACTATATACTTTGAAATTGGCGCCAATACCTGAAGTAAGAATTGTATATGGAGAGTAGCTACTAGAAGAGCCATCATTTATGCCGGCAACATAAATCCCTTCATTTTTTTTGTTAACCAAAGCTGAAGCATTCGAATTGAGCGTAAAAGTGGACATTCCCCAATATAAATCCGTGTTCGCACTAGCTATAGTAGATAAAATCTTATCGTTAACACCATCTGCAGGACTAAAATATAACTCTACTGTTTTGCCGTCTATTATAAAAGTATGTGCACCAAGATCTGTTTTGTATTGGCCGAATTTAGCTAGAGTTTTATTAGGATTTACACCTGTATCGCCCCACATCATGTTAAAATGAGACCTATATGCTTGTGCAAGTGCACGGTCTTGAATAACAATAGTGTTATTAAAGTCGCTATTCAATTGCTGTGCATTCCAGTTGGCTGAACCTGTCCAAACTATTGCGTCATTAGCATCTGTAGAATTTGCATCTACAACCATGAATTTGTTATGCATTATAGTATAGTCACCAGCATTTTCTGGGCTTGCCATACGTTTCACATTACTATTCAGCAAAGGTATACCCGTATTCGATGAACTACTATCATAAATCCAACGCACTTTTACTCCTCTGGTGGTTGCACTATTAATAGCCGAGGCTATACCAGGCATAGTAGATGTATAGTTATAAACTGCAATATCCAATGTGTATTTAGCCCTGTTTATATAGGCTATTAGCGTATCACCCATACAATTATTAAGATAAACTGCATTTACGCCCTTAGACACTGAATTATTAACCGGCTTATTGAAATAATATTTTATTTTACTATTTGCGAACGTACTTTTGAATGCTAATAAAAGTACTATTACGCTAAAGATCAAGGTCTTCTTCATATGCATGTTACTTAACCCCTATCTCAAGTTTTGGGCATGCGAAGTTACAGATACACTCAGTAAAAAAACGCAATGGAAATTCTAATGCTGTTTAGTAACAGTCGCATAATAATTTAGTAATATTACACTCGATTTCAACTAGCTGAGCAGGGGTAATTTTACTGCCCGGTATTTCTAATGGAATATTCGGCTGTTGACAATATGTTTAGTTGAATTTGTTTTATGCAAAAGCTATCAAAATATCTCATTTTTAGTGTTGCCTCCCTATTGCAATGCTTGTTTTTTGTAGTCGCTACGGCTCAAACACCAATCGCACCAACTACATGGACAGGGAGTCCTGCATCGGCTGCTGGTCCTAGCGCTTTTACTACTTTACCAGCAACTGTTACGCCTGGTGCAGGCACTGTAGCAGTATCTCAATGGAATAGAGGTGCCACTGTTTTTAATGCTGCTGCCGCATGCTACAACAGTAGAGACTGGGAAGTAGGTGGATCGCTTGCTAGTGCTGTCATCAACAACAGATGTATTTTCTTTACAATTACTAACAGTGCCGCAACGGAGTTGCAAATAACGCGGATGTTCATTCGTTCTCAAGTGAGTGCTACTGGACCACAGTTTGTACAAATGCAATACACTCTTGGCTCTACTACAGCTAATTTTGGCTCAACCCAGACTACAGTACATGATGCAACTCCAGAAGACTGGACGCTAACGGGCAATATGTGCATTGGCCCTGGGCAAACAGCTACATTTCGTCTTTACGGTTGGGGAGCCACAGGTTTGGCAGGTACATTGCGCATTAATGATGGCACAGCAATTATTGCAAACTTTGCCGACCCAGTGCTAGCCACTGCAACAAGTAATGCTCCAATTTGTCAAGGCAACACGCTTGAATTATATGGCAGTGCTACTGGCGGCATACCTGGATATTCATATAGCTGGACTGGCCCTGGTGGATTTACAAGTACTGATGAAGACCCAGTAATAACAGGAGCTCCAATAAGTGCTGCTGGCATCTATACACTTGTTGTTACAGACATATTATCATGTAGCAATACTGCATCCCCTGCTACTACAACTGTGATTGTCAATGCCGCTCCTTCTGCCATTACTGGTGTGCTTTCGGTTTGCCCATTGCTAACTACTACTTTGTCAAGCGCTACTACAGGTGGCACATGGAGTAGCAGTGATATTGCTGTTGCAAATGTGGCATCTGGTACCGGCGTTGTTACAGGTATAGCACCTGGCACTGCTACTATTACATATCAGTTAGGCTCCTCTTGCTTCACCACAGCAGTTGTAACGGTGGCGGTTCCTCCCGATCCTATTTCTGGTCCATCTGCTGTATGCGAAGGTCAATCAATTATAATCTCTAGTAGCCCATTAGGTGGCGCATGGTCTAGCTCAAACACCGCAGTGGCCACAGTTGGTGCAGGTACAGGAGTTGTCTCTGGCGTTGCCGCAGGCACTTCTATCATAACTTACAGCGTACCTACTGGCTGTATTGCCACTTCTACAGTTACAGTTTATGCTTTTCCCACTGCAATATCTGGCACAGCTGTTGTATGTGTTGGACAAACAACTAGTTTAACATCTTCCCCTATTGGTGGCACATGGAGTAGCGCAAGTGCTAGTATAGCTACAGTTGATGCTGCTGGCACAGTAACAGGAGTAGGGGCTGGCACAACAATAATAACTTACACTTTGCCAGGAGGATGTTCTGTATTAAGAACAATAACTGTGAATGGACTACCAAGCATAACAACTGCCCCTACAGATGTATGTGTAGGCTCTGTAGCCGCTATGTCAGCCGCTCCAGGAGGTGGCACTTGGACATCTAGTAATCCTACGGTAGCAACTGTAGGTGCATCTTCTGGGAATGTGGTAGGTGTAGCAGCTGGCACGTCTACTATCACTTACACTCTACCCTCATCTTGCTTTAACATCGCAACTATCACTGTAAATCCTTTGCCTGCAGCTATTACAGGCGCTACCAATATATGTGTAGGTGCTACAACTAGTCTCAGTAGTCCATCCGCAGGTGGCACATGGAGTAGTAGCAATATTGCGGTAGGTACTATAAGTGCTTTATCAGGTACGATAGGTGGCATTACTGCAGGCACTACACGCATAACTTACACATTTACAACTACAGGTTGCTTCACTACTCGTGTGCAAACTATTAATCCTTTACCTACAGCTATTACTGGCCCCACAGTTGTATGCCCAGGCCTCACAGTTACACTTAGCAGCACGCCTACAGGTGGTGCATGGTCTAGCGGCAATGTAGCAATAGCAACAGTAGCTGCAACTACAGGTGTGGTAACAGGAGTATCCGCTGGCATTGCTAATATAACTTACACCTTACCCACAGGATGTGCAGCAAACAGAACAATAAGTGTCAACCCTGCCCCCCCAGCTACTATCACACCTTTGAGTGACACCACATTCTGTCCTGGAGGTTTTGTTGTGTTGACAGCTAATACCGGGATAGGGTTAGCCTACCAATGGTTTTCGGGTACTACACCAATTCCTGGTGCTACCACATCATTACACACAGCTTCGTCTTCGGCCTCTTATCGTGTACGCATAACTAATAGTCTTGGATGTCCTACTTTTTCTATCCCTATGACAATATTAGTTGATACTGTTATTGCAGATATTGCAGTGACAGGTGGCTCCACAACAGGATGTGCAGCTACAGGGGTAACACTTAATGCACTTCCTTCTTCTGGGTTTACTTATCAATGGCTATTAGGCTCATCTCCTATTTCAGCTGGCACTAGTGCTAGTTGGGTTGCTACTGCTACTGGTTCTTATGCTGCAATTGTGATGAATGCAACAGGCTGTGCTGATACATCTGCTATTATTGCTGTTACTATATTGCCTTCACCAGATGTCACATTGACTGCTAGTGGGCCATTGACGTTCTGTTCTGGCGGTAGTGTTACATTATCGGTGCCAACAGCAGCTGGAGATACATATCAATGGTTCGAAGGCACCACTGCAATTGCAGGAGCTACTTCGTCTGTTTATGTTGCAATGACAACAGGGAGCTATTATGTGCAGGTTGCTAACTTATCTGGTTGCACATCATCAAGTATTATTGCCGCAGTAATAGCAGAACCATTACCAAGTGCTACTATTAGCACGGGAGGGCCAACTGTTTTTTGTGGTGGTGGAAGTGTTATATTAACAGCATCTTCTGGTGTGGGTCTTTCTTATCAATGGTATAATGGAGCAAGCGCTATAGTAGGTGCTACTAATGCAACTTATATAGCTACCTTAAGTGGCATTTATCGTGTTAGAGTAACCAACATCGCCACAGCTTGTTCAGCATTGACAGCCTCACCTACCTCTGTAAATGTAGTAGACGCAGTTACGACTATTGCACTGACACCAGAGCGTTTTTGTTGGGGAGGCAGTGCATTGCTTACTACATCGGCCTCTAGCTTAGGTACATCCATCAGTTACCAATGGCTCAGAAATGGCGTAGTAATTCCAGGAGCTACATCTCCAACATATAATGCTGATGAAGCAGGTAATTATTCTTGCAATATTGCTGTACCGGGAAGCTGCACATTAGCTACTACTACTATAAGTGTAACTGAATTCCCTTTGCCAAATCCTATAGTAAATAAAAGTGGCAGTGTACTGTCTACTGGCAACTTCTACACTACCTATCAATGGTACAAAGATCTACTGCCAATAACTGGCGCTACTAATTCCACTTATGTTGCTTTGGGCAATGGCAATTATAAAGTTCGTGTTACAGATACAAATGGTTGTCAATCAGTGTCTAGCTCTTACATACTTACTGGGGTAAGTACCACATCTGTTCTACAGACTAATGTTGTTAATGAAGCGCCTGTTGTATATCCAAACCCTACTACTGGAATGGTATATATATCTACGCCTGTTGAAGTAACTAGTGAATTGTATAGCATAGATGGCAAACTGCTTAGCAAGGGTAATATTGAAATAAACATGCAATCCTTTTCACCAGGTGTTTACCTACTAAAGGTGATATCTAGAGAAGGTCAATTACTTCTTGCTCAACGAATTATAAAGCAATAAAACTAGATACAGATTGACTATGGCTTTGCAATATCTTCTAATTGCTTAAAGATGGGTATGAGTGCAATGCCTTTCTCTGATAGATGATACGCTACGTGAAGAGGTTTAACAGACACTATTTCTTTGTTGAGTATTCCCTCAATCTCTAATTCATGAAGGGCTAGTGATATTGATTGTTTATTGGCACCATCTAAGGTTCGTAATAATTGACTGAAACGAATAGGACCTGCTGTTGCAGCTTTAAACAATTCTGGTTTCCACTTGCCAGAAAGAGTTTTTAATAAGGCCTGAGCTGGGCATACTTCGCTATTTTGCTTGTTGGTAGTAGTCATATTTTCCTGACTTATTGTTTGTTGTATCACTACAATCGAACTTTGTACAAAAATAAGTGAACTGCTCAATGTACTACATATAGACCAATAACAGACTAAATATGAGTAAACTAAACTATTGTGTGTTTGTGTATCTACTTTTATTAGGGTGCGATATTGGGTATGCACAAAAAGACAAAACTATGAATGACACTACAAATGCACTTATGTGCGATACAACAACAGGTATATGTACTATTCCTCAAGGAGTGTCGCAAAGCGTTGCTGAATCAGAAGAGAACGTAAATAAGCCCTTAAAAATCATATACTATACCGATCCTATCTGCTCTACTTGTTGGGGTATAGAGCCTTACTTGCGCAAGTTGAAGCTAGAATACGCACATGTAATAGAAATAGAATACCGTATGGGTGGACTTCTACCTGACTGGAGTTATAACAGTGGAGGCATCAGTAAACCTTCAGATGTTGCACACCATTGGGATGAGGTGAGCGCTCATTATCACATGCCTATTGATGGCGATGTGTGGTTGCAAGACCCTTTACATTCGTCATTTCCTCCATCTATTGCCTTTAAAGCGGCTCAAATGCAAGATGTAGATAAGGCTATTGTTTTTCTACGTAGGATCAGAGAGATGGTCTTTTTGGAACGCAAAAACATAACAAAATGGCAATATATTAGCGACGCAGCCATATACGCTAAACTTAATGATGCATTAATGGAGCAACATTATAAAAAAATGGCAGAATCACTTTTTAAAGCCGACCTATCTGATGCTGCGAAGGATGGTGTAAGAGGGTTCCCAACAGTTTTTATAGAAGGTGGGAATACACCAAAAGAAACAATATACGGATTTCGACCGTATGAAGCCTTTGTGGGAGCTATTTCAGCAAAGGTGCCCGGCATAAAACCCAAAGAATATAATAAAGATTGGCAATCACTTTTTGGTCATTACTCTTCTATGACTGTTAGAGAATACTCGGTGTTAACTGGTACAGATGATGCTACTGCACAAATAACATTGAAACAATTAGTATCTCTGGGTAAACTGTTAGAATATAAAACTAAGAACGGTTCGCTTTATAGATTAGTTACTGATAAGGTTTAGTTATGATTTTATGATCGAGAAATAAGCATAAGCCGTCACAGTCAAATATTACTTTTGCTTTGTAACAGTGAGGTTGATGAATAATAATCTCTTTTTAGATAGCATAAGACAATTCATTTTTGTATCAACTGATTTAGAATGTCGTTTGCTGCAGATAGCCCAAGCTCGTAGTTTGGCACGAAAGGAACAATTGCAAGCTACAGGTCAGCGATGTGGCTATATTCATTTTGTTAAGAACGGGCTCTTGAGGGGGTATTATGAACATAATGATAAGGAGGTTACTTCATGGTTTTCTAGAGAGGGAGAGTTTGCTACATGTTATTATTCTTTTATAACGAGGGGTTCTTCATTAGAATACATAGAGGCGCTTGAACCCAGTTCGATTTTATCAATTTCGTACCAAGATCTTCAACAACTATATATTGACTATCCTGAAACTGAAAGGTTAGGGCGTTTGCTGATGGAGGCATACTACATAAAATTGGAGCACCGTTTGCAAAGCTTACAATTTAATGAAGGCAGACGAAGATATGAGCACCTTTTACTACACAACCCCGAGCTACTACAGCGTGCACCACTTGGTGCTATAGCCTCATATCTAGGAATAGCGCAAGAGACATTGAGTAGAATAAGAGCTGAACGCGGATAGCTTGTGTGTGGCATCATCATTGCTTTATTGGCAATAGATTTTGAAGGTTAGATATCTGTTCCAAAACCTCACATACTGACGGTCTAATTTTTATATCCTCTGCTGTACATTGGGCACTTAGACGCTCCAGTTCTATAGTTAGTTTGTGAGTGCCAGTGCGAGATAGCAACAAGCTAATATCTTGCAACAGACATCCTAAAGCTGCTACTTCTATGCGCTCTAATGTAAACCTTGATTCACCGTTGTCTAGGTTGCATATACTTGCCGCGCCAAAGTCGCTGAGCATGGTGCTACCGTCCTTTTTCACTAGTGTGTTATGGGCATATAAGTCGCCGTGAATAATGCCAGTGCTGTGTAGATGATAGAGTGCGGATGTAGCAGTAGCAGCTATACTATAAGCTGCACCTGGTAACAAGCTGTCATCTGGAGTGAATACATCTCTAGTACAGGTTTCTAATGATGGGGGGAGACCTAATGGTTTGTAGTGACTGTCTAGCAATTGCATCACTACTCCTTTTAGTCCTTGGGGGTGGCCGGCAAGTTGGCCTATTATAGGCACTATACCCTTGTGATGACCTGCTAGTAAGAACGCCTTCATTTCATCTTCAGGTAGGCCATCGCTGGTGACATCACCTTTGAATAGTTTAATAGCTACCTCTTGAAGAGCCCCATTTATAATGGCTGTAGCTTTGTAGATATAGCCTGAAGCACCTGTACCTAAAAGAGGCCCTAATGTAACATCACTCCAATCTATCTGTAGAACAGATGCAGGTGTGTGATGTGTGCTAAATAAATTGCCTGCAAATGCCAGCCACTTAAGTTTGGGTAGTTGTAGTAGTGCTGCTGGTAGCTCGGTGAGCCTGTTGGCAGAAATGCGTAGCAACTCTAATTGCGTGCATTTGCTGATGGAGGAGGGCATATGGGTGAGGTGATTGCCGGCAAGCATCAACTTTTGCAGGCGGTGGCATGTACCTATAGTATTGGGTAGCTGCTCTATATGATTGTCGGTAAGTATGAGCCATCTTAAGTTGGGGTTTATAGCGGTATCTGGAATGGTGACAATTTTATTGGCCTTAAAGCCTACCATATCTAACTTAGGACAATGACCGATGACTGGTGGCAGTGTGGTAAAATCATTGTTGGAGCAGAATAGGATGCGAAGGTGCTTGAATCGGGTGAGGTCATCGGGGAGGGAGGAGAGTTGGTTGTTACTAAGGTCTAGTATTTCTAGTGTGTCGGCGAGCTGATATAACTCTTGTGGAAATGATTTAAGTGATTCAGCTATTTTAATGTGCTTTGCGCCTGCTAGTGCTCCATCTCTAAGTGCTTTTATGGTGTGCATCAGTATGTATTGTGATGGCCAAAGCTAAAGTATAAAATGGTATAATAGCAGTGTGCGGGTAGCAATGGGTTATAACTGATTGACCATTTTTTGTAGCAGATTAAAGTCAATAATTTTTATTTCTTTACGGCTTACTTGTATGAGCCCATCCTGAGTGAGCTGGGTAATGACCTCGCTGACAGACTGACGAGTGGAGCCGATGAGCCGGGCAACATCCTGATGTGTGAGATGGTTGGGAATGGATAATTTATTGTCTACTAACTGATGCGAGCGGTGCGCTACCATGCCCCAGATAAAGTGTAATAGCCTGCTGCGTACATCTTTTTGTAAGAGGTTTTGGAGGCGGTTTTGGAGGCGGTGCAATTGTCTGCCCACTTTTTTGGTGTAGTGTATGGCAAGGTCGGGGCGGAGGGTGAGTAGCCTGCTGAAGTCGGTGACGGTGAAGGAGCATAAGCTAACATCGCTCTTGAATGCCTGAGCAAACTCTTTGGCCATGTTTTCTTGCTCAAGGGTTATCTGCCCAAAAATATCTCCAGGTTCTAGTACCTCTCTAATCGTTTCTTTGCCCCCATCATCTATGTAGCCAATTTTTATGAAACCTTCTTTAACGAAGTATAGTTTATTGAGCTGGGCAGACTCGAAGTAGATGTAGTTGTTTCGGGTGGCAGTGACTACGTTGTGCGCCAAGTTTAGCTGCTCATAGTCGGCATCGGTGAGCTTAGCGAGAAAGTCACTTTTTCTAACTAGTACTAATTTGTCGTCAATGTTCATGATACTAAGATAGGGATAAGGGTGTATAGGATAGTGTGGTGATTAGCAACTTATTGTTTGGTGAAGCGGGTGACGGCCAACTCTTTATCGCTGTAGAGCCGGAGTGTATAGTGACCAGTAGCGAGTGTGTTCACATCTATAGCGTCGTGGCAGTAGGTATCCATAACTAGCTGGCCTGACATATTGTGTATCTGCGCTCTGTAGAGGCCCTTGGGTAAGCCATTGATTATTAACTGTGTGCTAGTGGGGTTGGGGTAAATATCTATTTTGGTTTGTGGGGTAGGCACTGACATGGATGTGCCTAACTTATTTGACTTGGATGCCTGTATTACCTCCTTATCGGTGGCCTGCACCATGGCTATGGCGTATATTCTTGCTATGTTCCAGGTGGTGTTGGTAGCCAGGCTTTGTGTGTGGACTACGCTGTCTCCTACTGCTGTGGGGGCTGCTATGGTTGTAGGGTTGTCTCCCCAAACTGATTTTCGGAATACGTTGTAGTGTTTGTTCTCGCCATTGGCGGCGGTAAATGTGAGGGTGTCTTCGACAAGGGCACCATAGAGGAGTAATGAAGTGAGACTGTTGGTAGCGACTTTTTTGATAACGGTGCGCACCTCTAACATGCTACCAGATGTGGCTTTTAGCTCAACCTTCATCTCGAAGTCGGTGAGCTGGCCGAGCTCGCTAGTGAATAATGAGGCACTGTTGTAGCTGGCAGATGCGGCTATGACCTTGCCCTGTATAACCAGGCGTGGGGTGCCGCCAAATATGCCGTAGTAGTTGGTGCGGGCATCGGCCTGGGGCTTGTTGTGCTGACTGAGGGGGCAGGCAGCATATGGTGAGCTGGGATAGTATGATAGGTGCATGACATTGGGGTAATTGCTGAGGTTGGTATAAAAGCCGGGATTGCGAGCGGCGCAAACAGAGCAGAAGGTATTGGTGAAGTGCTCTACTATTACATTTTTGGTGACCTGTGCCTGTGCCAGGGTGCTGGTGGCCAGGGCGAATGCAGTGATTAGCTTTTTCATATTGTTAGTTTGTAGCAAAGGTAGGCAGGTGCTCTCTTTTGAATTGTCGGGTAGCCGACAGTGGCGGGGCTGAATGGTGGTGGGGAATTGCGCATTTTTGTTTTTTTGTGTGGTGGTGATAAGTGTTTGATAATCAATGGGTTGTGCGATTATTTGGTTGTGTTTCTGCGCACTTTTTGCGCAGGGTGTTTCGGGTGTTTTTGCGCATTGGGGTGCAGGGGTATTGGGGTGCTTGATAGATGTGGTAATGATGTGCTGCATAGTGATGAAATAGTGATGGTAGTGGTGATGAAAGGGGTTTGGGATTGTATGATGCCAAGCTGTAGGTGTGCTCTATTTGTGCTCTGGTGGCGGATGGGGTAAATGGGTGTGCGGGTTCATAGATTGATGTTTATGGACTGGTAGCTAGTGCATATGCTAGAGCAATGGTGGGCGCTATAGGTATGGTGCGTGCGAATATAGGATGGAATAGTTATTGTGGCTAAATGGGTTTTGAGGACTATACAGATAAGTGTGCAGGGCTATACACTTATCTGTGCAGGATAGTACACTTATCTGTGTAAGTTTGTACAGTTTTGGGGCTGTTTTTGTAGCCATGCCGAGATGAAAATGCAAGCTGGGCAAGGGTTTGGGCGGAATAGTGGTGAAATATGGAAGTGTAGTGGAAAGATTTTTGCTGCTGAACAGTTTTGATGGGAGGGAAAGGGTGTAGTATTAGGGAAAATATGGGGGTGTGGAGGGCGTTGGTTTAAGAACATGCATGAATTTATGTTTTGGTAGCACAGCTAGCATGCCACTCTGAAATGATGATACTTGATAGGTGCCCCATTGCATAGAAGCTTAGTGCTGCGTATGCAAAGTAGCGCTTCTTTTCGCAAGCGCGACGAATGGACCAGTGGGGGCCGCTAGCTGCCAATTTAGCTACAAAAATCACAGTTAAATGTGATTTTTGCGTCCTGATTAGTTAATAAGAATGATTTTATCGACAAAATCACATTATAATGTGGGTTAGGAACTTGGGAATAACAATAAAACAAAGAAGGAATGCACTAGAGATAACGCAACCTCATTTGGCGGAGTTAGCAAAAATCAGTGTGAATACTCTTTATAAAATTGAACGTGGTGACGGCAACCCTACGATTGATGTATTAGAGAAAATTGCCGAAGTCTTAGGCTTACAAGCTTTGTGTATACTTATACAAATGTGATGGATACATTTTAAAGTAATTAATTTTGTAAGTAGATATTCGACCAGTGGGTGTTATACATGTTTCGGAAGCGGGACGCTTCCTTAAATTAGGACGAAGCGGACGCTTACGACCAGAGTGTTTTTAGCTATCCTCTACTATGACCCCAGAAAAGCGACACTTGGACCAGAGGGGGGTGGTTTCACATTACAATAGAGATTCGTAAGGTTTACAAATCGCGAGGATTTTATTGAGGTCTCTCCGATAATTCGAACAGTCGGCTAGTGCGTTCTGCACTTCTTTGCTAAGTACCGTGGTGTTTGTGATTTTTATCGCAGTACCGGTGCAGCAAACCATCAGCATACCCCGCAGACTTCCAATTTCTGAGTAGTCAATGTTTAGGGCAACAATCGCATTTCCACCCATTTCTGCCGTTTTGTCCCTCAACCTGTTGATGCATACAATCTCAGCTTCGGCAATCTTTTTATTCATTGACTCTGACTCCTTGCCAAGGGCATCAGATATTGTCATATTCACCTCTGAGAAAAGGCCTGTGCCAGTTACAGATTGCGCAGTTACAAGTCCAAGTACTTCATACTCCCATTTGCCTGGATTGGGAATAGTAATAGCTGGTATTGCTATTTGATAGGATGTGCCTAGATCCTGTTTCAGACGCTTAATGTCGCGTCTTAGTTTTGATAGAGATGTTACGAATAAATCGTCGCCACATTTATTGCAGTAGCCGGAAGTGTTTTTTTCATTCGCCGTATTAATAACATCGGCTACGCTTTGTGCCAGCATTTTGTTGGTTCCAAACATGCTGTCTTTAAGTTGAGCGTTACAATTTGGGCAGTGGTCGTGACTCATGGCGTATTTTTACTATAAAGTTATTTAATTCTCCCCAGCTACAGGTAAAATAATAAAATCATCAAAAGGAGAATAAAGATGAATTAGTTATTTAGACTTTTTGATTTCCTGTAAAAATAGCATCCAAATATAACCTCTCGCATTAGTTGCTCCTTGAAACCATGTATCGGGTCTTACTAAATCGTGCGGGTCGCTTTCTCGCAGCCGCTCTATGGCTGGGAAATGCTCCGGCTTAACTACTTGCTCTATTTCGTCAAGGTAGGTTTGGTATTTGCTTACAAATTCTATTGCGTCCATAATAGGTTGATTTTACTGATACTGATAATACTTGCCATTAACGAAGATTGCACTAACACCCATAGTTTCGCAGATACGCAGCACTTCAAATTGAGTGAGGTGATGCGGGTCTTTAACAGAGAAGGTATGATATGCGCCCTCTGACTGGTGCTTTATTGTAATTTTCATATCGTAGCCAGTTTTTTAATTTTAGACACGGTATTGATGTTAAGTTCTGTCAGTTTAGCAACCTCCGTCACTTTGTAACCTTTTTTTAAGTAATCAACGGCCTTCTTGTTCTTTTCTTTTGAAAGAAAGTCCAAAGTAGTTTCTTTGCTGCCTTTCTTTCTGCCGGTGTAAGCACCTTTCAGTTTGGCAATTTTAATTCCTTCTAACTGGCGTTCTTTGATTTGGACACGCTCCATTTCACCAACGATGCCAAGAATACTTATCATCATTTTAGAAATTGGGTTCTCTTTCCCCTTGTCGTCAAGCGTGGTTAAGCCCTGGCTTATGAAATTGATTGAAATTTTCTTCTCAACGAAATAATGAATAGTATTTATAATGTCTCGTAGGTCACGACCCAAACGATCTATCTCCCATACGCCCAAAGAAGTGAGCGTGCCTTTCTCAACGAGTTTCTTTATCTCTATTCCACCGGGGCGTTCAAAGAAAGATATTGCCCCGGAGCATTTGTCTTCAATTACCAATTTGAAGTCGCTTTCATTAACCTTCTGGCGGTCTGTCTTTTGGTCTATTGATGAAACACGACAATAAAGCACTTTCATTTTCCTATTTTTAGAGTTACTATTATTATACCCTAAAATTAAGCCTATAGTGCCGTATTACGGAATAAAAACGCCCTTTTTTAGAAAATTATTTGCCTTAAAAAAACCTCTACTCTAAAAGTAAGGACGAAAAGACCGTCAGGGTGGATGATTCAAAAGACAATTACAACAGCCTTACCTTTTCGGTGCCGGTTAAAAATGCCGTGGGGGCTGGCAATTTCTTAAACATGACGCTGGCTGACGGCAAGGTCAGGCGGTATAGTAGTAGGGATAGTTATAGCACGGTTTAAGTAGTTTTTTCTTCGTATGTATGATATGCAACATTTAGTCTATTTGCTAAATCTCGTATTATCCCGTCAATATCAGTATTGTTCGGGAACAAAAATTGCCTCCAATCCGACATGGTTGGATTAATAATGATTCCAACATTCCCACCAAGCGTTGGCTCTTGAAAAAAGAGAACGTGAGCAACAGGTTGTTGTCTATGATTCAACAAAATAAATCTTCTCACAATAATTATTTTTGGTAAAAATACTACTATAAATAGTAGTTTTGTGCGCTAAACATTTCTTTATGCCAGAAAAGCAGATAATTACGGAACCAGCACCAGTTCCACCGGGTCGACCAATAGAGAGGCCAGCACCGCCGCAAGCACCGCCATTAAGAGAGCCAGCACCAGTTCCACCGGGTCGGCCAATAGAGAGGCCAGCGCCTCCGGCACCTGGTGTAATTCCTTTGCATAGTTAAAAATGCCAGCCGGCGTAAAGGTGGCGGTTTGCTATGCTCGCCAACGCATATAAGTGTATGCGAACGAACAAGCGACTATGCTGAAATGCTGACCGGGTGTGCGAAGCCATAAAAAGGAACCAAAACACATTAAATATTTTTAGAGCCGTCCAGTCCGCAAATACCCGCTCTGAGAGCGGGTATTTGCTGTCCTAAACTATTCCCTCGCTACTCTTACCAATAAAAAGAAAATATCTCCCAAGTGTGCATCGTTGAGTGGCCTGGAAGATGTATTGGTTACTTTAGACTATCCTAGATTGTAATAGGCACAGAACAAATGTACCATTATTTTGTGTAGTTCGTTTAGGATTAGATTTGAACAGTAGTATATAGGCGCATTTTGGGTATGTTGTCGATGAGATTGACTTGAGTAACTAGAAATTTTGAGAGGTAATACTATTTAGATTTTGATTCCCACTTTGTACCATCAGAAAAAACAATTTCATTTACCCAAACTTTGATGATTTTTTTCGCATTCCTACTATGAATTTCAAAAGTAGCATAATCTGATTCCCCAGCTTTTAAAACATCTTCTGTAAATCCCCCACCGAACCCAAGATTTGAAAAGGAGCCCATATCAGCTGGTTCATTAAATACGGTTTCACCATACCATTTAAATTTTATTCCCTCTATATCTTTCTGACCCTTATTCGAATACGATATATGAATGTCTTTATAGCTTGAATATTCACTTTTAGTTAATTTACTTGAAGTTATTTTGATGGGGCATGGCGTTTCTTCGATAGTATCAAAATTAATATTGTTGTGTATATTATTAATAATACTATCAGTCATCCGAGCGGCCTTTAATTCAACTTCTGGAGAATATTTCTTTTCCCCTGTAGAGGAACCACATGAATAAAGAAATAAAATTACACAGAAATAAAAACTGAATAAGTGTTGAGGTCTAACGTTACTCATTATTATATAATTTGCAAACTGAAGTTACATCTCTATAGAAAATTCCTCATGCATCAATCTGAGATATTTTTAAAATAGTTTCATCAAAAATAAAAAATATTGGCCCATTTGTTCTAAAATTTTTCAAAGCCTAAGCAATTAAAGTAAAAATAAACATAAATAACTCAAAGCATTCTGTGTTTTGCAGCAAATGTTGTGCAATATATTAGCCTATTTGATACATTCCATGAAATTTAGTTAGGGCTGTCTCTGATAGGAAGAGGCGGCCCTACTTTATATGGGAGTGGGAAGTAGAAATGTAACTATCACCCCAAAACTGCATTCCCCTAGCCTACCGCTGGGCGTTTATGTTTCCACCGCTTGTGCGACCATAACCAGGTTTCTGGCATGCGGATGATATCTTGCTCTAGCCTGCGTGTGTGTAGCTCCGATATCTGGCCATCTATGGTTTGGGTGGGGTGCTGCACCAGTAGCTCGGCATGCAGCTGATAGTAGCCTCGGCGCTGACGCTGTATGGTGACGTAAACTATGGGTAGATTGAGCTTGCGCGCTATGACTTCCGTGCCCTTGAACACTGGTGTATCCTGATGGAGGAAGGTGAGCCAAAAGGCATTGTCGGGCTGAGGAGTTTGGTCGGCTATAAAGGCGGTGGCAGAGGCCCCTGCACGTATGTTGCCCAGCATTTCTTTGTAGGTGTTGCGCATGGCTATGAGCCTGGTGCCAAAACGGGAGCGCATGCCATACATGAGCTTATCGAAGTAAGGATTGGCGAGGGGGTGATAGATGACGTATAACTGCTGCTGGCAAGATAGGCTGAAGGCATTGCCACCCCACTCCCAGTTGCCATAGTGCCCCATAACCAGTATGACGCTTTGCCCTTGCTGCGCCAGCTCGTCCATTAGCTTTTGCGCAGCGGGGGCCATGCTACAGTGTTGCAACATGGCTTGCTTGCTGATGGTAAGTGTTTTGAAGGTTTCGATAAACAAATCGCACAGGTAGCGATAGAAGCTATCGCATATCTGGCGCAGCTCTGCCTCGCTTTTGTGTGGAAACGAGCGTTGCAGATTGGTCATCACTACTGTTTTTCGGTAGCCTACCCACTTGTATAGAATGAGATAGACCAGATCGGAAAAGAGGTAGAGTAGCGGAAACGGGAGTGCCGACAGCAGATAGATAAATGGTAGTGTGAGGTAATAAACTACAGCCCGCAAAGCTCAATAATTTGGGCAAAGTTAGCAGTTCCTACACTAGCATGGAGCGCTAGCTGCTGGTGCAGCTATTATATTTCTCTGGCAAGCTTGAGCAGGTTGGCAATAGCCTGTGGCCTGGGCTGCAATATTTCGTTGCGGAGGGCCTTGATAATATCCCTTTCTTGCTTGAGCACGAGTAAAAAATCTTCGCTCGCTATGCGCTCGCTACGCATGTGGGCTGCACTGTTCTTTACGGTAAGTTTGCTGTGTATAGTTTTATTCATCAAAAGCTGTTTGGTAAAAAAACGTGAGGTGAAATTAAATATTGTTTTGAGCGGTAAAAATTAATGTTAAAGCAAGTGTGCTACAAGAATGGTACGATCAAAACAGAGTACTTTTAATTTCTAAATCGTTGATAATGGGGGTGATAGGAATAACGGGAGGAACCGGACTGATAGGCAGACACATAGTGCCACTTTTGACCGAGCAGGGGCACAATGTCATCATTTTTAGCAGAAACCCCGAGCGCAATACGAAAACAGCACAGGTGTGCTACGCCCTGTATGACGCAGCCAACAACCGTATAGACACTGCGGCACTAGGCAGGATAGACGCCATGCTGCACCTGGCGGGAGAGTCGGTAGCGGCTAAACGCTGGACACCCCAGCAAAAACAAGAGATACTGAATAGCAGGGTGCAGGGCACCCGCATGCTGACAGATGCATTGGCAGCACATGCGCCCAACTGTAAGGTATTTATAGCCTCATCGGCCATAGGGTATTATGGGCCAGACACAGTGCCTGCAAAACCGTTTGAGGAGGATAGTAAACCTGCAACTGACTTTTTGGGTGATACGTGCCGACAGTGGGAAGCAGCTATAGCCACTGCACCAGCGCACATAAGAACGGTGCTGCTGCGCACAGGCATAGTGCTAGCCAAGGAGGGGGGAGCGTTTCCAGAATACATAAAGGCTATGCCTGTGAGGGTGCTACCAGTGATAGGCAATGGCAAGCAAATAGTGAGCTGGATACATGTGGCAGATATGGCGCGGATGTTTGTATATGCCCTACATACACAAACTATGCAGGGCGCATATAATGCTGTGGCCCCCAGGCCAGCATCGTGCACAGCCCTGATGCATGCTATAGGTGCTGCAAGTGGCAAAACTATGTTCTACCCCAATGTGCCGGCAGGCATACTAAAGATAATGCTAGGCGAAATGAGCATAGAGGTGCTGAAAAGCTGCACTGTAAGTGCTCAGAAGATACTGGAGCAGGGGTTCAAATTCCAGTACCCGAGTGTAGATGAAGCTTGCGTGCAGCTACTCTCTGCCTAGTGCGTTATTACTGAACTACTACCCTTCTTAACGATGTGTTGCCGTTGGCATCTACGAGCTTAATGAGATATAGCCCTCTGGCCCAGTAGGTAACATCTACCTGATTGTCGGCTTCGCTGAGTTGTGCGCCAGCTATTTTGCGGCCTGTAACATCATAAGCTGCCATCTCTAGCAGGCCTGTGCCATCTAGCAATATATGCAGTGTGTTGCTAACAGGGTTGGGGTATACACTTATTGCCTTCTCAAAATTCTTGACCACACTAAAGTCTCTAAGGTTGAGATTGAAGAAGATATTATCGTGCGCTTTCACCTTGAGCCTGGCTGCACTGATGGTGGTGTCTGTGTTGGGCATTTTCACCTTAGCGCTACCGCTGTTGGGGTAGGTGCCCAGAAAAAAGGGCCAGGTGCGACCACCATCGGCAGATAGGTAAATGTCTACCCTATCTGCATTGATAGGTGCGGCAGTGGTTCCGGCCACATTCCAGTTTACCGGCACCTCTGCATAGCCCTGATATACTATACCTGCTGTGTTTTGTGTAGTGACTACAAAGCCTGTGGCCCCTTTGTTGTGCACGTTGATGCGTATAGAATCGTCGGAGAAGTAGAAGCTGCCCTTGCCAGACAACAGGCTACGTGTAGTGAGCCTGAAGGACAAGAATCTATCTTCTGTTGGTAGTTTCTCGCCCGATGCGCCATCTACGCCAGCATTGCTAGTGAGCCCGGCACGTATCATATTGAGATTGGGGAATAGCCTAGTAGTATCTGTAGTGGGCCTGTATGACCTAAACATTGGGCCACTCTTGCTGGTGTTGGCCAATGTGCGGCCAAAGTCGCCCAAGTTCCACTGCTCCCAGCAGTAGGTGATTTCGGCATTGCCTGTAGAGTCGGTAACGGTAGGGGCAGAGAGCTCGAAGGGTGTGCGGGTAGGAATCTCGTAAGTAGCTGAGTAGAAGGGCGGTGCGGGTAGCTTGTTGCCTGTGGGGGTCTTTAGTGCACAGCCGTCGCCACCTGTAGGCAGGGTGATGTAGTATCTTATCTGATCGAGTGTGGCAGCATGAAAATAATCGTCGCTATTCATTTGCAGATTGTCGCCAGCGCATAGGCCGGCATAGGCCATAATGGTGCTACCACTACCCGGCTCAAATGCCCTGAGTGCCACAGCATTGCCTGTGCAGCCACCTATGGAGCTATTGTTGAAGGTGTGGTCGGCACCATACTCGTGCCCCATTTCGTGCGCCACATAGTCTACATCATATCCATCGCCAAAGGGGGCAGTATTGCCAGTAACACATTGTGCCTTGAAGCCAGTTTTGCAAACTATACCTACCTGAGATAGTCCACCAGCCTCGGAGGTGGTGAGCACATGGCCTATGTCGTAGTTAGCATCGCCTATTAGTGTGTCGCATACTTTTTGGTTCATGTCCAGCAGTGCACTGGCATTTTCGTTTATGGGACCCAAGGGGTCGCCTGCCTCTTCTACAAACACTATAGTATCGGCATTCTCTGCCAATACCATAGATACTGCTACTTCTCTTTCGTATATGCCATTCACCCTATTGAGCGTGGTGACCATTTTACTGAGCACTTCTTCTTTGGTGGGGTTGGGCTTGCCAGTTACGGCTCTAGCATAATGGTGGTTGCAAGAGAGGGCCAATCGGTAGGTGCGTAGTACATAACCATGCTCTATACGTGCGGCATATCTGGCAGTGGCCTGTCTTGCTGCACCTTCCATAGTGGCGCAGCCGTGCTCTGCTCTGGTTTCGTCTCTTTTGTAGTGCACCCTGTAGAGCCCGGTGGCAGTGGGTGTAGCTGGGTCTATGAGGCAAGTATTATCACCATCATACACCATGGCATGCATGCCATATAGCGTATAGTCCACTTTGGCCGTTATGCCCGGCTTGGTGGTGCTTATGGCAGTGTAGGTGTTGATCTTAGGATATTTTTGAGCCATAGCAGCGGGCAGCACAGGGCTAGCCACCAGCCTAAAGGTCATGAAGCTACCGTCTGCTAGTGGTAGCTCTATCAAGCCATTGGCGGGTTTTAATAATGCCTGCCTCACAGCGGTCTCGCTGGCCTGGTAATAAGTATATGCCCTGGCTGTTGCCGGGCTCGTAGCCTTAGCCGCTGGTGCAGGCACTGGTAGCCATAGTGCTCCGGCATAGCCATTAGCGCACAATGAGCATATAAATAACATCAAAAACAATAATCGGCTTCTTACCATTAGGGTTGTAGCTATCTTAGTTATAAAACACCGTTCCTACACAAAAATAAAAAAAGCGCATGATGTTGCTTCTACCATGCGCTTTTCTGTATTCATTTGTTTTTACTGTAGCACTATTTGCTTCACTGTTTGAGCACCTGTTTTCTTGTCTGTAAGGCGAAGTACGTATGCACCCTTGGCCCATCCAGCCACATCTAGTGTCACCTCTTCGCTTGACACGTTGCCTGCCCATACCTTCTGGCCCACCATGTTGTATATAGCGCCCTCTACTCTGCTAGCAGTGCTTATGTGCAGAGAGTTGGTAGCTGGCACTGGATATACAAACACCTCGTCGGTAGCGTATGTGATAGCATCTACGCTATTGGGAGGTGTACTAGGTATAGCGGCATTGTTGGTTACTGTAAAGTTAGTGGTGTTGACGTTGAAGAACACATTGCCCTTACCTTTTACTTTTATTCTAGCTGTGCTGGTAGTAGTAGCCGGATTGGGTATGGTAACCGTAGCTGAGCCAGTATTGGGGAAAGAGCCTAAATAATAGGTCCAGCCAGTGTTTACGTTTACAGTGAGATAGATGTCTACCTGTGCTGTGCTAACGGGTGCGTTATTAGTGTTGGCTACATCCCAAGTTACTGTTTGTGTGGAGCCACCTGTGTATGAAACAGTGGAGCTTGCCTGACTTGTGACCTTGAAACCAGCCCCAGTGCCTGTAGTAACAGCATTGATAGTTATCGTTTCATCGGGTATGGTTAAGATACCTTTATTGTTGCGTATGCTGCGGAAGGTACACTTAAACTTCATAGAGCGCGCCACTGTAGGTGCTTTCTCGTAAAGCGTATTGAGATTGCCTGCCATTACACTTGCCTGTCTTGGGAAGATGCGTAACGACTGCGCTACTGGATTCAAAGACCTGAATATTGGCCCTGAAGCTGCAGTTGCCGACCATCTTCTACCAAAATCGCTACCTCCTGGGTCAAATTGCTCCCAAGAATATAAGGTTGCAGAGTCGGCCATAGAATCTGTAAGCATAGGTGCATATAGCTCAAATGGAGTAAGATAAGGAATGCTATATGCCACTTGCGACAATGGTGTATATCCGGGCGATTTATTGTCTGTAGCGGTGAATGTAGCACAAGTGCCTGTACTATTGACAAACGTCAATATCTTTTGTATGCTAGCTATGTGGAAATATGGGTTGCTGTTTGTCTGCACATTATCTGGCGAGCATATGCCAGCGTATGCCATTATGGTGCTACCGCTGCCTGGCTCGTAAGACATGCTGCTTACGGCATTACCACAGCAGCAGCTACCATCAGCATTGTTATTGAATGTATGGTCGCTACCAAACTGGTGGCCCATTTCGTGCGCCACGTAGTCTATATCAAAACCATCGCCTGTAGGAGATGGAGCACCTGTGGTGCCCTCAGCTTTGGCGAAAGTGCACACACTACCCAAACTAGCCAAACCTCCAGAGCCTGTGGTGAATACGTGACCTATATCGTAGTTGCTGCTGCCTATTATCGTATTGCATTGTGTGCGGTTGGTAGATAAGCAGGAGTTAGGGTTTGAATTTATTGAATTGAATGGGTCACCTGCCGCTGTTACAAATATCAAGTCTGTTTGATTGGTTACAAACTTCATAGTGATAGAAAACTCACGTTCGTATACACCATTCACACGGTTCATAGTGGTAGTCATTTTGGCTAACACCTGTGCCTTTGTTGGGCTTGTGAGTCCGGTTGCGGCTCTGGCATACTGATTGCTACAAGACAATGCCAAACGGTAGGTACGCAAAGAATATCCGTTGATCACCTTACTTGCTAGTTTGGGTAAATCTTTGCTGATATTCATGGCCGATGAGCCATTAGGCACCAGGTCTTCATCAGTGTGCAATTCGCACATCATGCGTTTATCTGCCGCTCTGTTTAGGTCGCGCTTGTAGTATGCCAGATGGGTACCAGTGCTATAGTTGTCCCAAGGATCTATGAAATAGGTATCATCGCCATCAAAGACCATAGCATGAAAACCATACATAGTAATGTCTAGCTTGGCACCTACTCTAGGGTCGTCTACCGCAGTGGCGGTATATGTTTTGATGTCTTGAAACTGATTGGCCAACTCATCGGGCATCATAGATGTTTCCCATACCCTGAAATCGCGGGTGCCACCACCTGGTGTAGGCAGTGTTATTATTTGTGCCTGCTCTGGCACATTGCCTGCTGCAGCAAGGTGTAGTTTGAAGGTTGCCACATCTAGGGCAAATACTTTAAACACATCTGGCTTTATGAGCTGCGTTTCTTTGGGCGCACTGTTGGTGCTCATTTCTTTCCACACATCATTGGCACTACCCAAAAAAGGAATGAATGTAGCAACCGCAATAGCCAAGCCGATAAAAGTCTTCTTCATTAATTGATAATTCGCGAATAAAATGAACGTAGCATAACGATACAAAGACCACAAAAAGTAAGCCAAAGTATGCGTTAAGCTTTAAAATTAAGGGTATTTGCTATGAACAACAGTCAAATTGTGGTAAAATTTAGTTTTTCTGTTGCTATGTAAAAAGCGGTAGCAGCTTTTGAACTACTACCGCTTTGCACTTTAATTGGGCTAGCAAGCCTATTGTAATAATAGTTTTTGACTCACTACTGCACCTGTGGCAGGGTCGGCTATGAGTACATAATATATGCCTCTGGCCCATTCTGACACTTCAATAGTTTTGATTGCTGCAGAACCACTCCATACAGTTTGCCCCATTATATTTACAATCTGCACTTGTTGGTTTGCTAAGCCACCATCTATATGCAGCACACTTTGTGCTGGCACAGGATATACCACGACATTTGCAACACTGTTAGCGCCGCTACCAATAACAGAAGCTGCGGAGCTATTGTTTGTCACAGTTACATTTCGGAGACTTACGTTGAAAAACACATTACCCTCACCCTTCACTTTAAACCTTACGGTGCTGCTAGTAGTTGGCGGGTTGGGCACAGTAATAGTAGCAGTGCCGGTGTTGGGGTAGGTGCCAACTGTATATGGCCATGTATTACCACCATCGGTAGACATGAAGATTACTACATTATTACAATTGATGGGTGGCTGATCGGTATTTACCACATCCCACGTTATGGTTTGTGAGCTGCCACCCAAGTAGCTGATACCAGTAGTGCCCTGGCTGGTGACTCTGAAGCCCTTATAATCATTACCTGCCCCAGTGCTGATAGCATCTATGTGGATAGTATCGTTGGGAAAAGTGAAGCTACCATAACCCGCCCTAATGTTGCGCACAGTGAGCTTAAATGTAAGGTAACGAGTAGTGTCGGGTGCTTTTTCTCCCAAATTGCCGCTGGATGAAACCGCCACCAAATTGCCAGATAACACCATGCTATTCTTAGGGAAAATCCTAAGTGGATTGTCCTTAACGGGTGTGTAAGATCTAAAAATAGGACCTCTGAAATAGGTATCTCTCAATCGCTTACCAAAGTCGCCTCTGTTCCACTGCTCCCAGCAATAAGACACCAATGTATCGGAAGCAGAATCTATAGCAGTGGGGCCCATCAACTCGAAAGGAGTTTTGTAGGGTATAGCATAGGAGGCGCTAAATGATGGTAAAAACACCATCTTATTATCTGTATTGGTCTTCACTGCACATACATCCTGAGAACCTGCTAATCTCGATTGTATTTGCACCAAGCTAGATGCATGGAAATAGGCATTACTATTGTTTTGCACATTGTCGGGAGAGCAAATGCCTGCATAGGCCATAATGGAGCTACCACTGCCAGGCTCATAAGCGTAATTGGTAGAGGCGTTGGAGCCACAGCTACCATCAGCGTTGTTGTTGAAGGTATGATTACTACCATATTGATGCCCCATTTCGTGGGCCACATAGTCTATATCAAAACCATCGCCAACAGGTGAGGGCAAACCCGTAACACTACGAGCTTTTTGTGAGTTGTTGCACACTATACCCAATCCAGATATGCCACCACCGCCAGTAGTAAATACGTGTCCGCAGTCATAGTTGGCACTACCTATTCTATTGGTACAAGTAGTTTGGTTGCGGCCCAAACAGGCAGCACCATCATCATTTATCAGATTGAACGGGTCGGTGCCATTGATAGTGCCCGATGCAGCAGTCCATATCAAGGTATCTTCTTTTGCCACAAAGTTCATTTGCACCGCAAACTCTCTGTTGTACACACCATTCACCCGGTTCATAGTTGTGGTCATCTTAGAGAATACCTGTGGTATAGTAGGCGAAGCCAAGCCTGTAGATGCCCTGGCATATTGATTGCTACAGCTTAGAGCAAGCCTGTATGTACGCAGTTTATACCCATTTATGGTCTTTTGAGCTAGTTTGGGCAAATCGGATGTGGCCAAACTAACAGGAATGCCTCCAGCCAGCTCATCTGCCTCGTTGCTAAACTCGCAATGCATGCGCTGATCTGGATGCCTTAGCTCATCTCTCTTATAATGTATGAGATAAAACCCATCATGATAATTGTCGTAAGGGTCTATCAAATAAGTATCATCACCATCATACACCATAGCACTAAAGCCATATACTGTAAAATCTATTTTGGCAGTTACTCGCCTGTCGTCTACAGCCTCTGCGGTAAAAGTTTTTATGTCCGGATACTTTTGCGCCAAGCTAGCAGGCATCATAGGTGTTTGCCACACCCTGTAGTCTCTTGTTTTGCCATCAGGCGTTGGCAAGGTTATTACTATTGCCTCGCTATAGTCTTCGCTCAGGTTCCACATTGCTTGCTTCAGGGCCTGCTCGTTCATAGTGTACACCAGATACTTAGCTGGCGATTGCCATCTCAAGTTGCGTGGGGCAGCACTTTCATCCACTATACGCCATACATTTGCAACCATTGTGTTAGCGCTCAGCAAAGTAGCAGCCGACAGCAACAGCGAGTAGAGTTTCCTCATTACCAGTTAATTTTTGAAATGTCTTTTTATTGTTCAATTAAAGATGCATGGTTAGGAGGAGCGGAAGCAATTTATTGAGTTTTGATGTAGTAAAAAAATATTGTTAGAGATAAATAGCCATTTACACTATTTGCACCGCCAAGAATCATTCACATTTGAATATCAACAACTTATGCAAACGACCACTTTTACATATACCATAGATCAACTCGACTCTGTAGCGCAGCAATTTTGGCAAATAGCCGCACCTCATCACGTCATTGCCTTTAGTGGCGATATGGGAGCTGGTAAAACCACTTTCATCTCCGCATTGTGCCACTACCTACAGGTAGCAGATGCTGTAAGTAGCCCCACTTTTGCCCTGATTAATGAATATGAATGCCGCATAGATGGCAAAAAACAAACCATACTGCACATGGACTGGTACCGACTGAACAATGCCGAAGAAGCAGTGAATGCAGGCATGGAAGACTGCATAGACCAAGCACGCCGAGGGCAAGTATACGCTTTTGTGGAATGGCCTGAAAAAGCCCCTGAACTGTTGCGACTACCACATCTGAGCGTGCAGATAACTACTATGGGGCCCGAAGAAAGGCAAATGGTTATAGAAGTTGTAAACTAATAGTTTTCACAACACTTTATACCTGTCAGGCACTAGCTGGCACCTGCCTCATTCATCTATTTTCACTATTTTCACCGCCATTACTAGATATCATGCAAGAAATAATAGACTTACTCAAGACACTTTTGGCCGATCCAGACAAATTAATGGCCTTCATCAGAGACAATGGCGGACTGTATGTAGTAATGGCAATCGTTTTTGCCGAAACTGGTCTGTTTGTAGGATTCTTTCTCCCTGGCGACTCTTTACTTTTCGTTGCCGGCATTATTATAGCCACCACTGCACCCGCACCATTCGACAATAACCTACTCAATATCATCTATTGGATGTCGCTGATAAGCGCAGCCGCTATAGTAGGTAATATGGTAGGATATTGGCTAGGTAAAAAATCGGGCAATATGTGGTTTGAGCGCAAAGACACCTGGTTATTTAAGAAAAAACACCTTATTCAAGCGCACGACTTCTACGAGAAGAAGGGCACACTGGCTATCATCATGGGGCGTTTCTTACCTATAGTGCGCACTTTTGCTCCACTAATAGCAGGCATAGTGGGCATGAATTATAAAAAATTCTTCTCCTATTCTGTAATTGGCGCATTGGCCTGGGTGGTAAGTATGATGATGGCGGGCTACTTGCTGGGAAACAATGAGTTTGTAAAAAATCATTTGGAGAAAATAGTGATAGGTATCATCCTCTTAACCACAGGTCCGGTCATCTTCAAATTGATCTTTGGCAAAAAGAAAGAAGAACCAGCAGCATAAACTAACAACAACAAGGCCCATATGGACCAAAAAAGAAAAGTAGGTTTACTAAGTGTACCCGTTATAGTAGCTGCGCTAGGCTACTTTGTAGACATTTACGACCTACTGCTCTTTTCCATCATTAGGGTGAAGAGCCTACGTGGGCTTGGCTTATCGGATGCTATGATAGACACCGAGGGCAAATTCATCATCAGTATACAGATGTATGGCTTGCTGATAGGCGGTATACTATGGGGTGTGATGGGTGATAAAAAGGGACGATTAAGTGTTCTTTTTGGCTCCATAATACTCTACTCCACAGCCAATATTGCCAACGGTTTTGTGCAAACAGTGAATCAGTATGCACTGGCCCGCTTTATAGCAGGTATAGGTTTGGCAGGCGAGCTGGGTGCTGGCATTACACTAGTGAGTGAGCTGGTGCCCAAAGACATACGCAGCAAGGCAACCTCTATAGTGGCTGGGGTGGGCCTCACTGGTGCGGTGGCTGCCTACTTTATAGCCAACTCCTTTCAGTGGAGTGCCGATAATGGTAGTTACTGGGCTGCTAACTTAGTTTCAAAGGGCTATGACTGGCGCATATGTTACTTCATAGGTGGCTTACTGGGGTTAACATTACTATCGCTGCGGGTAAGCGTTTTTGAGTCGGGCATGTATGGCAACATCAAGCATAGCAATGTAAGTAAGGGCAACTTTCTTATGTTCTTTAACAATGCCAAGCGATTAAAAAGATACGTACTGGCTATACTAGTAGGCTTACCCACCTGGTATGTGATAGGTGTACTGGTTACCTTTTCGAAAGAGTTTGGTGAACGTTTCCAGCTATCGGGCCCTGTAGACCCTGGCAAATCTGTAATGCTGGCCTATGTAGGTATATCTATAGGCGATGTGCTCATTGGCTTTTTAAGCCATTGGCTACAAAGCCGCAAAAAAGCACTTTATGCCTTTTATGCGGTAACAGTGCTAGGTGTTGCACTATTTTTTGCCCAGCAAAACGGATCTCCAGCAGGCATGTACGCTATATGCGCACTTATGGGCTTCTCTACTGGCTTCTGGGCATTGTTTGTTACTATGGCAGCCGAGCATTTTGGCACCAACCTACGTGCCACTGCTGCCACCACAATACCCAACATGGTTCGCGGTTCGCTACCCATCATCATCTTGCTCTTCAATGGTTTGCAACCTAGCTTCTCTTATATCACTGCGGCCGCGATAACTGGCGTTGTGGTGATGGGCATTAGCATCTATGCAGTGATACAAACCGAGGAAACCTTTGGCAAAGACCTGGACTTTGTGGAAGAATAGCCTAATTGCCATTAGCATTTGCATAGAATTTCATTATAATAACCTTAAGTTCTTGGTAGCTATCATTATTTCTATTTAGCTGTATCTTTGCGCTCTCATGTCTGACGCAATAAAGCACGAGTGCGGATTGGCCTACATCCGTTTACTCAAACCACTTTCGCACTACCATCAAAAATATGGCACAGCATTCTTTGGGCTCAATAAGCTATACCTGCTTATGGAAAAGCAGCACAACCGGGGCCAAGACGGAGCTGGCATAGCAACAGTAAAGCTAGACACACATCCTGGGCACCAGTTTATGCACAGGCTAAGAGTAGCAGGAGCACAAGCCATATCGCAGATATTCCAAAACATCAACCAGGAAGTAACAG
>CALRKH020000014.1:0-45446 GCA_943367855.1 Asaia bogorensis
TCGAGCAATGCTGGCTTTACCTTATTGAAACAAGTGGCACTATAGAAAGAATAACCAGAGTTAGGACACTTGCCCCTAATATCTCTAAGCTGCCAGAGCAACTCTGCCGGAGTGGACCACGGGCCAGCTTTGGCAGTTGTCATTCTATATAGACCGAGGCCATAGTAAACGTGCCTTTTGTAGCAATGCTCGTACCACCATGGCTGCAAGACAGAGAATGGTGCAGCCTTGTGATTGTGCTCCCAATAGAGCTGTGGCATAAGATAATCTATCCAACCTTTTTGCATCCACATGAGTACGTCGGCATAGAGGTCGTCGTAAGTGGTTTGGCCACCATTAGTTTCGGAGCCTAGAGGGTCTTGTTTTTTGTTTCGCCAAACACCAAATGGACTGATGCCGAGCTTCATATATGGTTTGGAGTGCTTGATGGTGGTGTTGAGCAAGGAAATGAAACGGCTTACATTGTCTCTTCTCCAGTCGTCTTTGGCCATACCCTTGCCGTAGCGTGCATAGCTACGGGCATCACCAAACTCCATTTTGGGTACACGATATGGATAAAAGTAGTCGTCGAGATGGACGGCATCAATATCGTATCGTTTTACCACATCGTTAATGATATCTATAACGTAATCTCTTGCCTCGGGCACACCAGGGTCTATATAAGATTTACCAGCATAGCTGATAATCCAATCTTTGTGGGTGTGTGTGATGTGTGTGACCGGGTTAGGGTTTTTCTTGCTATCCATAAGCGCCCTAAAGGGATTGAACCAGGCATGAAACTCCATGCTGCGTTTATGTGCTTCTTCGATCATAAACTGGAGCGGGTCGTAATAGGGGAAGGGGGGCTCGCCCTGAGAACCTGTGAGGTAATGGCTCCAGGGCTCGCGCTTGGAGGGATACATGGCATCGCAAGCTGGGCGTACCTGAACAATAACAGCATTGCAGCCTAAGGCCTTCAACTGATCGAGCAGGCGAATGAACTCCTGCTGCTGCTCAACAGATGGCAAGCGTTGCTTGCTAGGCCAATCAATATTGGCAACTGTAGCAATCCACGCACCTCTAAACTCGCGTTTGGGCGACTGAGCGACTGCTGAAACAACTAATAATAATGCCGAAAAAAGCGCGAAAAACCTCCTTATCATTCCTGTAGTGTATTGAAACCAAACAAAAAGCTGGGGGTGAAATTAGTACATTCCCAGTTTTTGGTACAGAAAGTAATGTAGGTGGGGCTTTACTGTAGTTTGGCACGCACAGCCTTAACATCGTTGGCAGTGATGGTGGCACCGCCATTGTTGAGCGAGTAAACCCAAGTGAGGACAGCGGCAATCTCGGCATCATCTAGCTGCTGCGGAGGCATAACATTGTTGTAAGTTTTACCGTTTACTACCATTTCGCCACTGCTACCTTTTATGATTTGAGTGATGGTTTTCTCTTTATCGGCCAGATAGTCGGACTGAGCAAGAGGCGGATAAACATTAGGCAGTCCTTCGCCATTGGCCATGTGGCAAGATGCGCAAGCACGTTTGTAAATATCCTGACCAGAAGGGGCTGCGGCACTATTGCCCTGCACATCGGCAACAGTATATGGATTTTTGGACTCGGTGTTGCTGCTGCCGCAGGCTAACATAAACATAGAGGCTGCAGCCAGGCATAGAAGTGTGCGCATCATAGAAAAAGCATTGGTAAAAGTGTGGAGTAAATATAATGCTAAGTGAAAACTATACCTAATGATAAGGACAATGTTGTGAGCAAAACAAAGCCCAGTAGGCTATGAGCGCTACTGGGCAGTAAAGTATGGTAGGCTGTGTTTATTCTTTTGTTAGTGTTTCAATACAAGTGTCGTCTTTGTAAGATGGGGTATCATAATCTATATACCATTTTATTGAGATTTTTTTCTGAGTATGAGTTATACTGCCCGTAACACTAGCGGCAATTGTAGTAGGTCTAAAAGATGGAATGGTATAGGATCTATTATCACAATTGGGCACAAAAGGCAAAAGACCAATACTAGTTGATATTATCACTTCTCCTGGTTTACTACTTGTAAGTACATATCTAGCACCACCACTATTACAACCTGAGCTATTGTATAGCCCTAATAATCCGCTGTACTGAGGACAACTTCTAGGTTTTACAATTACGTTGAATGTAAGCGTTTTAGTACCTGATTTTGCCCCACTTGCGGTAATCGTAACTGGAAAAGAGCCTTCGCTTATGAAGTAACAATCTAGGGAAAACTTTGCCGTATATGTAGGATAGCCAGTAATTGTAATTATTTCGCCTGTCATCCCTTCCGGTAATGAAGAAAGCGATAGCGTGACTGGCTCTTGATCGCCGGATAAATATTTTATTTCGGGCGTTATAAATATCGTAGTATCTGTGTATTGGTTGATAACAACATCGGAAACATTGTTGACCAGAAAACGCATGTTGTTGTTTTCTTCTTTCTTTTTGCAAGCTGGAAAGAGCGATACTACTAATAGGAACAATGCAATGGTATTATTTTTCATAGTCTATTATTTGATATCAATAATACGATTGTTTTAAAAGCGGGTAATTATTGATGAGGATTGTTTTTTGAAAAAAGTGTGTTTTTGAACAGGTTTGTAACTTTGGGTTAATAGGATTGTGCGGTAATAGTTGTACCAATGAGCTAGGGGATAAACCAATAGCAAATGAGCCGCCTAGCAGGTAGATGAGTAAGTGGGTACAATAATTGTAGTGTATTGTGTACCTTGGGGCGTGGTGCGAACATGCACACTATTAATAAAAGTGAATGTTTTATAGGGTAGGATATATAACCTTGTTGCTGGCTGTGTTATCGTCTTGTGGTGATAAACGCCAAAAAAAAGCTGCAGCCGTGGAAACAACAGATAGTAGCCTAGTGTGCTACCCTGGCAAAGGGCCCATGAAACTAATAACGGATAGGGCTCCACAGCTGGAAACACCGAATGAGCTTTTGAAACATGACTTTACCCCAAATGAGTTCTTCTTTGTAAGGTGGCACCTATCGCAACTGGTGACACGTATAGATGCAGATACCTTTAGGCTTCGTATAAGCGGTGCTGTGGAGCAGGAGCTAGCACTATCTCTGCATGATTTAAAAACAAAATTTGCGGCAGACAGCGTGAATGCGTTGTGTATTTGTTCGGGCAACTCAAGATCGGCTTTTGAGCCGAAAGTGCCTGGCACACAGTGGAAGAATGGCGGAATGGGCAATGCCAAATGGAAAGGAGTGCGCGTGCGCGACCTGCTGCAAGCGGCAGGCATGAAGGGTAGTGCGGTAGATGTATCGTTTACAGGTATGGACAAAGGAGCACTACCGTCTGTACCCGCTTTTAGCAAATCGCTACGGGCAGCCCATGCGCTAGATAGCAATGTGCTGATAGCCTATGAAATGAACAACAAACCGATACCGCTACTGAACGGATATCCGCTAAAGCTGGTGGTGCCGGGTTGGTATGCATCTTACTGGGTGGGTGCGCTGGGCACAATAGAAGTGCATAGTGAGGCCTACAGAGGCTTCTGGATGGAGCGAGCGTATAAAATAGCCAATAACAAGACTGGCACTGAAAGCCCCGACAACAAAGCCAAAGAAACTGTGCCGCTAACGGATATAAAACTACACTCGGTGTTTGTGGTGCCAGAAGATAGCAGCACTGTGGCAGCTGGTAAGCCGATGGAACTAGAAGGATTGGCGTTTGATAATGGGACAGGAATAGCAAAGGTAGAGGTATCGACAGATGGGGGTAAGCAGTGGCAGCAAGCAATACTAAACCCATCGCTAGGCAGATATGCCTGGCGGCGATGGAAAATGAGCTGGACACCAACAGCTGGGCAGCACCGACTATGTGTGCGCAGCACAGATGTGCTGGGCAATAGCCAACCTATGCAACAGTGGAACAGGAGCGGCTATGCCCGAAATTTTGTGGAGCAAATAAGTGTAAGTGCACAGTGAGCCAAAAACTAAAAACGATATTGATTATAGGGCTGTGTGCCACACTGGTGGCAGTGGAGTCTTGCATGAACAAAGAAGAACCAAGCATAGCCCAAAAGCCAATGAGCAAGGGCTCGCTAACTGTAAAGGGAGGAGTGCAAGAAATGGTGATAGCGCCAGAGGAGCCTGTGTTTCCGAGTGGGAATGGGCGCGATGAGTTTGTGAGCTATTGCGGCATTTGCCACTCGCTGCTATATATCAGCAATCAGCCGAACTTTAGCAGAGCAGAGTGGACAGCAGAGGTACATAAAATGGTGGAGAAATATGGCGCACCAGTGGATAGTGTGGTGCGCGAAAAGATAGTAGACTACCTGATGACTATAAAGGGAAAATAAAGGTGATGACAAGCGAGCATCTAGTAGCCCAACTACTAAGCGAAAAAGCGAAAATATATAACAGCCCTGCATTCATAACAGGCGACCCTATATGCATACCACATCGATACAGCAAAAAACAAGATATAGAGATAGCTGGATTTTTTGCAGCTACACTAGCATGGGGCAACCGAACAACTATCATTAATAGTTGTAGCCGGCTGATGCAGCTGATGGATAATAGTCCGCACGACTTTGTGGTGGAGCACAGCCCAGCACAACTGAAGCGAATGCTGACATTTGTACACAGAACTTTTAACGCTACCGACCTGCTGTATTTTATAGCATTCTTGCAGCATCACTACAGGCACTACAACAGCCTGGAAGATGCCTTTGTGCCGAGCGATAGATATGATGAAGTAAACGTGGGGCGTGCATTGGTGGGTTTTCACAACTACTTCTTCTCGCTACCTGAGTACCCAGAGCGGACGAGGAAACATGTGGCTACACCAGCACGAAACGCTGCATGCAAGCGGCTAAACATGTACCTGCGCTGGATGGTGCGCAAAGATGAGCAGGGAGTGGACTTCGGTATTTGGCAGAAACTGCGACCAGCACAGCTTATATGCCCACTAGATGTGCATGTGGCAAGGGTGGCACACCGACTGGGACTGATAGCCAACAACAAAGCCGACTGGAAAAATGCAGTGTTGCTAACGGAACAACTGAGCCGACTGAAGCCCGATGACCCAGCGGTATATGACTATGCACTGTTTGGGCTAGGGGCAGAGGAGCGATTGTAATAGCTATTGGGCAAGACGAACCAGAAAATATCTTTTGACAGCGTTGGGACGGGTTTGTGGGTTGAGGAAGGGTAGCGTTAGTTCACTTACTTTAAAGAACTCTCCTGCCTTCATTAAATCGTAAGTAATGCCCAGACTGCGAAGCTCGTTGAGCCCGGGCTGCATGGTGAGTACATACTTGTACTGACGAGCCTCGGCAACGGAGCTAAAAGATTTCACAACACCATTGGCATAGAAGTGGAGCGCATTGAGCGGGTCTTCGACATGATAGGCTCCAATAGTAGCGGGGTTTATTTGCTGCTGCTTGATGTATTGACCGAGTTGTGAGCCAAGCTGATACTTGAGTAGATTGTAATAAAAGCTATTGGTGACAAACATATTGGCTACGGTGATGGCTATAGCGGGAAGCCAGAGCAACTTTAGCCGCAAACGAGGTCTGGCAGCAAAATAAACCCAAGCAGCAGTGAGCACACCCCAAAAAACCAAACCGAGGGGACCAATAGGAAATATAATGCCTATGAGCAAAAGCGCAGCAAACAACAATAACACAGACACTACCATGTGTGCGGGCATCATGATGCGATACATACCATCGAGCTCGTTTTGCACACACATGCGGGCTATAACAGCGGCTGTGATGATGGCTGCTAATGGAAAAACAACAAAGATGTAATGCGGTAGCTGATAGGCTGAGGAACCCAACGCCAGGTATGCTAATAAAAAGCCGCCAGTAGTGACCCACTCGCTATTGTGGGGCAAAACGAATTTGCTGCGTACGAGGTCTATGATGTTGACAATAAGACCGGCAACGAATAATATAATCCAGGGAAGGAATGCCCAAAGCATGCTGACAAAAAGGAAGTCGAGCTTGGCACCATTGTTCCAAGGACTCTCTCCTGTGATGCGGCCGAAACTCTGAGACCAATAAAAGAAGCGCAAACCAGATACGCCAGTATTGCCGTTCACTATTTTCTCGGGATGGAGATCGAACTGCTGATAGAGGCCTATGGACATGGGTAGGAGCACTATGGCAATAACGACTATGGCAGGAATAAAGTGCCAAGAAAACATTTGTTTCCACTGGCGTTTTAGGGCTACATCTGCAACATAGCAGAAGCCTGGTACGAGCAATGCAATGGGGCCTTTGGTCATCATGCCCAAGCCAATAAAGACAGCTGCGCCAAGCATCCAAAGTAGTTTGCGGGAGTCTCTCCACTCTTGCAGCATCCAGATAGCTGTTACGGTGCAGCTCATGAGTATGGTATCGCAGCGGATATCGTTGGTCATGAGCCATAAGCCCTGACAGGTGGCAAGTATTAGTGCTGCTATGCGGCCAGTGGTATCGTTGTAAAGATTGCGAGCCAGCCTGTATGTGGCGAACAAAGACCAGAGCGCAAATAGAATGGATGGTAACTTGAAGCCGAGATTGCCCACACCAAAGATAGACATGCTGAAGGCACTGAGCCAAAATAGCAGTGGTGGCTTATCGAGATATTCGTTGCCTCTATCGAAGATTTGGAGATAGTTTCCGGATTTCATCATTTCGCGGCTTATCTCTGCATACTGCGATGCGTCTACATCCATAGTGTCTACACGTATGGCTGTGAAGTATAAAAGACCAATGATGATGAAAACCCAGAACGGAATTTTAGGCATAATAAATGTGGAACAGTTGCAACCAAGTGTAGCTACTATAGCTGTATTTTCCTGTCCGCAAAAATAATCGCAATTTTATCCCCATGCTTCAGTTGAGACACTATTCGTACAATTTGCCATTTGAATATCCTTTTACGATAGCGAAAGGGACCAAAACACACCAGCCTACACTGATAGTGTCGCTAGGATTAGGAGCATTGCGTGGGCATGGGGAGGCGCCAGCTATCAGCTATTATGATGTAACGACAGAGGATATGGTGAGCCTGCTGGAGCGCAAGAGGAGCTTTATAGAGCGATATGCGCTGATAGACCCGAATAGATTTTGGCATTTTCTGCACCACCTCATACCTGGGGCGCACTTTCTGACAGCGGCACTTGATATAGCTGGGTGGGACCTGTTTGCACAAATGAAACGGCAACCACTACATAAGCTGCTAGGTGTGGAGTGGCATAATGATGTGCTAACAGACTATACCATAGGTATGGATAGTGTGGAGCAAATGGTGGAGAAGGTGAACATGCACCCCTGGCCTGCGTATAAGATAAAATGTGGCTCGGCAAATGACCTGGATAAGATAGCCGCACTGAGGGCTGTGACTACAGCGAGTTTTAGAGTGGATGCCAATGAAGGGTGGAGCTATGAGGATGCTATGCGCCTGCTACCTGAGCTGAAAAAACTAGGTGTGACGCTGGTGGAGCAGCCGCTGAAACGTGGAGCCTATGAAGAAATGATAGCACTAAAGGCGGCATCGCCCTTGCCGCTGTATGCTGATGAAAGCTGCCAGACGGAAGCTGATGTGCAACTATGTGCAGCAGGGTTTGACGGCATCAACATAAAACTGACTAAATGCGGGGGGATAACACCCGCACTACGTATGATAAAAGAGGCGAGAGCGCTAGGGCTACGCGTGATGATGGGCTGCATGAACGAAAGCAGTGTAGGGAGCGCAGCTATAGCACATATGCTGCCACTGGTAGACGAGGCTGATGCCGATGGCCCACTATTGCTGACGGAAGACCTAGCCGAAGGGCTGAGCTACGAAAATGGCAAAATAAGCATAAGCGGAAAAGCCGGGTTGGGCATACGGTTTAGCGGCCCTATAGCCGGTAAGAATAGGTGGTAGCTAAACTGTGCAGTGGCTTAAGACTCTTTGTGAAACATGCGCTTCATTTCCATAACGTCCATCTCAAGATCGGCAAGGCGGTGGTAGACCTCGGCTGGTTCGGTGAAGTCGGAGCTGATTTTTAAGCGGCCGTACCATATTTCTTTTATGTCTGCGGGGTCTATCTCTATAGTGGGGAACTCGTGGCGGTGAGCGATGGTGTCTGATTTTAGGTAAATCTTGCCACGCTCTTTGAGCCTGTTGATGACGCGCTTAACAGCTACGCCGCCTGTATGCACCACTACGTGTACTCTGTTGTCTCTTATTTTGTAGGGGTCGTCTATCCATTCGCCTATTATTCTATCGCCGTGTAGCACGTTTGGGGCCATAGAGGGGCCTTCTACTTCAAACATTCTATAAGTAGCATTGTTGAGACCTGGCAACCTGAATGTGGGTAGGGTTTCCATGAACTCTGGGTCGCCATAACCGTGTAGGTATCCTGCTCTGGCTTTTACGGGCACGTATATGATATTGTCGTTGCCACGGCTATCGACAGTGATGATTTGTGGGATGTTGCTGTAAGCGGCACCGGCAGAGGTGGCAGCCCTAAGGAGTACATCTTTATTGGGTTTGGGTTCGTTGCTATCTGTAGCGGACTCCATGTTGGTTGACAAGAGGTCGTCGATAGATACTCCAAAATACTTGGCAAACGTTCTGATGGTTTCAATACTAGGTTCGCTGATACCGGCTTCGTAGTTGGCAATGGTAGTTCTGCCAATACCGAGCTCGGCGCTAAGCCCATCTTGGGTTTTGCTCATTTTTTTACGTAGGTATTTCAGGTTGTTTGCTAAGTACATGATGCAAAGCTAAGAAAATATTTCCAGCAAATTTGGATTTGTCAACAATATTGGAATATCTTTGTGTCAGATTCCTTGGATATCCAGTCAAAAGTACATGAAAATTGTCGGCTGCGCCAAAAAAGTTGTCGGATATGTGTAGGAACTGTAGGAAGGATACTTAACGAACAAAAGACTAAAGCAATGACACAAGATCAAAAAAGACAAGTAAGAGAGGCCCTACTGCGATATACAGACCAACAAACGAACCAAAATGAGGCGGCAAAACAACTAAGAGGTATAAGCAGCGCCACCATATCGCTGGTGCGAAGCAGCAACTGGCAAGCAGTGAGCGACAGCATGTGGCAACTAATAGCACGGCAGGTTGGTTTTTATGGAGGGGACTGGCATGCAGCAGACACTAGTGCACACCTGCTGCTGCGCATATTGATGGGGGATGCCCAAAGACATCATGTAGGGCACTATGTATGCATGCCGAGTGGATTGGGGAAGACATACACAGCATCGTGGTACATGCGCCAGCACGATGAGGTATATTATATAGCAGGCAATAGCGGGCTGAACAGAAGAGGCATAATAGCCCAACTGATGCAGCAAACAGGCCAAGAAGAGCATGCACTAACCAAGGTGATGCTGCTGCAACTGTCGGCCTACTTTGCGGAGCGAGAAAATACACTGCTGGTGGTAGATGATGCGCACCTGCTGCCCGACAGAGCGCTGACGGTGATAAGCAAAATAGCTGCTGCCATGGGCACACATGCCGGACTGCTGATAATGGGCAACACTATGCTGCACAACAGAATAGTGGAAGGTGCCAGGCTAGGCATAGCGGGTTTTGAGACGCTATATGGGCTATGCAGGAAAAAAGCTGTGTTGCTGCAACAATTGCAAGCCAATGATGTGGAGCTAGTGTGCTGTGCAAATGGGATAACAGATGCTGGCGTGATACAGTATATAACAGCGTCTTGTGGTAGTAACCTGCACCATGCCGCCTGCCTGATAACCCAGTATACGAGACAAAAGATAGCCGCCTAATCAATAATGAGAAAAACAAAAAACTAAACATATGTATTACTCATCAGTAAATGTAGAACAAGTATATAAGGAGGCAGCAGGCTATGTAGAGGGTCTGGTACAAGAGCAAACTGGCTTATCGGTGCAGGTGCTGCAATACCCGAACGAAAAAGCCAACACCACGCCACTGCGCATGCTGCACGTGATAGCACTGACACTGGACCTAAGCCCGGAGTGCTATAGACTAAAGACACGGATAAGGCCGATAGTGGAGATGAGGTTTATAGCTAGTGTGTTGCTGAGGCAGTATTTTCCGGGGCTGACGCTGCAGCAGATAGCCAAATACTTTGGTGGGCAAGACCATAGCTCGGTGATCAATGCTATATCGAGAGCTAATGAGCTGATATATGTGCGGGATGCACCATTTATGAAGAAGTATAACAAAGTAATGAATACGGTAACGAAATGGCTACAAAAAGAAACATTCGGCTACGCATTGCCCGCCAGCGCCTAGAGCTGCTGCTGCACCTATGCCAAGAGGTGCAACCCACCTACACTGGTGGCAATGAGCACGCACAACTGCTAGGTGCCTACCTAAACAGCCTGAGCAACAAGCTGGCAGCAATGCTAGATAAAGAACAAGACAACTATACGCTGATGCTGCTGGGACACGAAGCGGTAGCATTTAGCCAAATATGGCAGCAGCAAGACCTGAGCCACGATATGTATGCAAACATAGTGATAGACAACATATTGAAGAAGGTAGATGCTGCAGCAGCCTAGAACAAAGGAACCCAACTATAAATCTGAACATAAACCATGAGAGCAAAAAACAGAAAGATAATAGATGCCAGCATTACCCAAGCCCAATTTGAAGAAGCACTGAAAAAATATAGAGAGGCTGAGGTGAAGGAGGCAACCGTGAAACTGATAATAGAAACGGAGGTGAGTGAGGTGCTGGAAAGACACAAAGACCTGCTGCTGTGTGTGGCACAAACGAAAAGAAACGCATTTGACATAGCACAGGCCTACTGCACAACTAATAAAAAGAAGCTGTTTGGCAAACGGCGCAGCCTGGGCAATGTGTATGGCAAGGCGGGTTTCAGGCAGGGCACACCGAGGCTGCAACTGTGTAGCGGTATAGACTGGAAAGATGTGCTGCCGGTGCTAAAAAAACAATTGCCCAACTATGTGCGCACTGTGCAAGAGCCTGCAAAAGACCTACTGATAGCAGACAGGCACAAGCCTGAGGTAGTAGAAGTGTTGCAACTGATAAGTGCAAGTGTGGTGCAGGATGAAATATTTTATGTAGAAAGCCACAATGTGCTGGTGGCAAATGAAGGAAAACTGCAAAACAACAAAACTGATATTATATGAAAGCGTATAACGAAGAGCTGCTGTATGGAAGCGACTACGTGCCTGTAATGACCTACAGAACACCAACCAAAGAAAATAGGATGACCCGAAAGCAACAAAAACACCAAATGTTGCTGAATGTGATCAACCAACAAAAACAATCTAAATCGAGAACAGCCCCCATAAAACTATTCATCATCAGGGCGATAAAGGCCATACTGCAGTGACCAACAGAAAAACATCCGGCTACTGACAGGTAGCCGGATGCATGCGATATATAGCAATAGATAGCAGAACTCTAAATATTACTGCCTGAAAGTGGGCATCCATTAGCTAACGGTTAATATAGATGTAGAAATGTCAACTGTAAGGTGTTAATTTTCAAGGAAATATTTGGGATACTATTTTGTACTGTATAAATTTGTGATAATGAGCACTAAAGGGTACAACAAGACTACAACTGACACTAATACAGGCACTTATGTATTAGTAGGATTAGTGGTACTTATTGTATTGATAGGTGCTATCAAAATCATCTTTTTCTAGCTACTTAGCTGGTTTTTTCAGTAGCGCATTGTATTCTGTTGGGTTTGTAATAACAGCTATTGCCTTGTCCAATTCTTTGTCGTATTGCATAGACTGCGCCATTCTGCCGCGCATGAAATAATATCTCGACGCTATCTCTGCCTCCAACATATGCTTCACCTGGTCTTTGTTTTTCAACAAGTCTTGTTTTTTGTCGTGCGACAATTTGTTTTTCAATGCTTCAAATTCTGCCTTAGCATTATCAAAGTACTTTTCTTTGACAGCTATAGCCTTTAAAGAATCTAATTGCAATTCGGTTTCGGACTTGTAGGCATAATCTTTGGTATCGAGCCATTTGGTGAACTGTGTAAAATCGGCGTCGGACAAAGAGAATGTTGAAGGTTCGGGTATAGACGGATGTTTGGATGCATATTCTGTAGCATAATCGAAGACATAGTTTTTGGTAAGCAGTGTCATAGCCAACAGGCTCACTGGCTCGTCTTTTACTGCTATGTCTGGAGATACACCACCACCGCTTTTCACATTTCTACCCGCACGAGTTTTGAATGTTTTTTTGAGAGAATCGGCAGTTTGGCCCACACTACCATCGGCATTACGATGTGTATAGTCTATGGCTTGTATGCACCTGCCGCTTGGTGTGTAGTAGCGAGCTACAGTGAGTTTGAGGTGGGACTTGAAGCCAAGAGGCCTTGTAACCTGCACCAGCCCTTTGCCATAAGACTTTTCGCCAATTACTACGCCTCTATCCAAATCTTGTAAAGCTCCGGCTACAATCTCTGATGCCGAAGCAGAGGACTTATTGACCAGCACTGCTACTGGTAAGTCTTTGTTCCAGGCGGGCAGGGTGGTTTTGTATTCTTTATCCATCTCGGCTATACGATATTTGGTAGTGAGTACCGACTGACCTTTGTCTAAGAAGATGTTACAAATAGTTACTGCTTCATCCAGCAAACCTCCTGGGTTGCTACGAAGGTCCAGCACCATTCCTTTGAGCTCGGGCTGCACTTTTTTCAAGCTATCGTATGCATCCTTCACCATGTTGCCACAGCTTTGTGTAAACTGTGTGAGGCGCACATAAGCAATGTTTTTGCCAGGGCCTACCAATGCAGCATAAGGCACACTGGATATTTCTATTTGACCGCGTGTCAATACTTTATCGCTTACCTCTCCATTGCTTGCAGTTTTGATTCTAATAGTAATTTTAGTGCCTGGAGAGCCTTTTAGTAGCAGTCCCAAATCTTCAACACTTTTTCCTTTGGCTTGCTGTCCGTCTATAGCTTCTACAACATCGCCCGGGTGTAGGCCTGCCATTTGTGCGGGGCTATTTTCGTACACATCTGCAATATATATTTCATCCCCACGGCGCAGCATGCTGGCACCTATGCCACCATACTTGCCTGTGGTCATAAACTCGTAATCTTCTACATCAGCCTCTGATATGTAGTTGGTATAAGGGTCGAGGTCCATAAGCATAGCATCTACACCAGCTTTTACGAGTTTACCTGGCTCTATAGGGTCTACATAATAGGTATTCAACTCCTTGAAGAGGTTGGTATAGATATCCAGATTTTTAGAAATTTCGAAATAGGAATCTGTAGTTCCGGCATTGATAAAAAACAGTGCCGTGCCCGACAATAATGCACCTGCCAAAAACCCTCTGAAACTCACCGGCTTCTTAAAACGACTCATTTAGTAGTATTGATGTTATTAATTCTCTAAACACGAATTTACAGCATTTGTGCATTGCGCCTGTTGCGATGTTTATAGATGACACCAAGCTAGCATGCTATACGCACTTAACTACAATGCAGCGTGTGCTGTATGTGTTTAGATTTAGTTTGCAAATTTGCTGTGTTTTGTGTTGTAATATTGGTAATTTAACGGCACAAAAGCATTCCTCCTTTCTGCTTTGCACAGTATTTGTATAAAGCCTGTATGTTTATGAACCTAAGCGCACCATTAATAACACTGATATTGCTAGTATGTAGTAAAGGACTACTACTGGCCCAAAAGCCATTCTCCGAAGGCACCATCACCTATCAGGTGACACTAACCTCGCCCGACCAAAAGGTGTTTCAGGGGTCTTATGTGTTTTACTACAAAGGGGCAGAGCTGAAAAAAGAGTTGAGGATGGATAATGGGTATGTGGACATCACCATCATCAACTATGAAGCGGGAACGATATATAATTTGCAAGAGCGAGATGATGCCTACTTTGCGATTCAGCTGAGCATGAAGGATATGGAGGCGAAACAAACAAAGTTTAAAGGTGGAAAGCTAGGCAAGATACAAGCTACGGGCAAACAGGTATCGGGCATAGACGTGTATACTGCCACTGTAACCTACAACGATGGATCTAGCAACAACATTAGCTTAACCAAGGAGTGGATGCCACCACAAGCAGGCACATACAACAGGTTTCCGGATGCTAGCTACTTGCCGCTATGGTTTTCTTACAAAGAAGACAACGGCATATCGATGGTGTTTGATGCACAAAGGGTGGAGACGAAACCCGTGCCATCATCTATCTTCAGAATACCGCGCAAGTATCGTATGATATCTTACGAAGAATATAACCGACTAAAACAACAATGATTGCAGATAAGTGGTGTGGCATGATGCATAAAATAGTTTGTGTGGTGGTGCTGCTGCTGGCAGGAGCAACCGCACATGCACAAAGCCAACCAACAGACCTGAAAGTGCTGGAGGAGCGGAAAGACGCTGCAGGCAATGTGATACGCACCATTCAATATTATCAGAATGGTAAGCGAATAGTAGAAACCAGAACTTTTTTGCCACCGCCACAACTGGATAAACCTATAAACCCAGATACGCTGAACAAGGATGACCTGATGGTGGTGATCAACAAAAGCAGACTGCAGCTAGATGTATATTATAAACGAGTGCGCATAAGAAGCTGCAAAGCAGTATTTGGGCCCAAACCACAACTGGACAAAAAGATGAAAGGCGACAGGTGCACACCAGAGGGTTGGTTTAGGATAAGCGAAAAGCATGTGAGCGCACGCTACAATAAGTTTTTGAAACTTGACTATCCTAATGATAGTAGCTGGGCAAAATTTGCGACACTAAAAGCCAAAGGACAAATACCGCAAACGGCAGAGATAGGGGGCGATGTGGGCATACATGGCGTGTGGAAGGGTGGAGATGATATGATAGAGATGGGGGTGGGGTGGACTGATGGGTGTATAGCGGTGAAAAACAAAGACGTGGACGAACTATACAGATTATTGGAACCAGGAGTGCGCGTGCTGGTGCGTAAATAAAGAAGGGGAGTGGAGTGTTGTCAAACTAATCGCTAATTTCGCAATCTAAACTATTGGAGATGAATAAAGTAGTGGCCAATGCAGCAGTGGCAGTACAAGACATAAATAACGGAGCAACACTTATGCTGGGTGGTTTTGGACTGTGTGGTATACCCGAAAACTGCATCAGCGCATTAGTAGATAAAGGAGTGAAAGACCTGACCTGCATATCGAATAACGCAGGGGTAGACGACTTTGGGATAGGGTTGCTGCTGCAACACAAGCAAGTGAAAAAGATGATTTCCTCTTATGTGGGTGAGAATGCAGAGTTTGAACGCCAACTACTGAGTGGCGAACTAGAGGTGGAGCTGATACCACAGGGTACACTAGCTACCCGATGCATGGCTGCCGGCTATGGTATGCCAGCGGTGTATCTGCTAGCAGGTGTAGGCACTGAGGTGGCTGTAGGAAAAGAAGTGAGAACATTTAACGGTAAAGAATACTTGCTGGAGCACGCCTTCGATTCGGACTATGCAATAGTGAAGGCCTGGAAGGGAGATACACATGGCAATCTCATCTTTAAAGATACGGCCCGTAACTTTAACCCCATGATGGCTATGGCAGGCAAAATAACTATAGCCGAGGTAGAAGAACTAGTGCCTGCAGGCACACTAAACCCGAATGAAATACATGTGCCGGGTGTATATGTTCACCGTATATTTGAAGGTACTAATTACGAAAAACGAATAGAGCAGCGCACTATACGCAAGAAAGCGTGAGTGCACTAAAAGATAAAAAGAAGAACGTCCATCAGTAGTTTGCTGATGGACGTTTTGGTTTTTATAAGTACTGTAGAGCTGCTTAAATGAGCGAATCTCCTGATTGCATTTTTTCGGCATTTTCGGCAAACTGAAGCGCATCGAGCATCTCCTGAATATTACCATTCATAAAATCGTCGAGATTGTAGATGGTCATATTGATACGATGATCTGTGATGCGACCCTGAGGATAGTTGTAAGTACGAATTTTAGCCGACCTATCGCCAGTGCTTACCAAGCTCTTTCTGGTTCTGGCTATTTCATCTTCTTGTTTGCGCACTTGCTCCTCGTATAGGCGGGTACGCATGGTATTCATTGCTTTTTCGCGGTTAGCCAGCTGCGAGCGTTCTGTTTGGCACATAACTACAGTGCCTGTAGGTATGTGGGTAAGGATAACTTTGGTTTCTACCTTATTTACGTTTTGGCCACCAGCACCACCACTTCGTGCAGTTTCCATCTTTACATCACTCTCTTTCAGCTCAAAGTCTACCTCTTCGGCCTCGGGCAAGACTGCTACCGTGGCTGCTGAAGTATGCACACGCCCACTAGCCTCTGTGGCTGGCACACGCTGCACACGATGCACCCCACTTTCGAACTTGAGCGTACCATATACGTCTTCGCCTTCCACCTCTAGCTGCACCTCTTTGTAGCCACCTACTGTACCTTCTGTTTCGGAGATGACAGAAACTTTGAAGCCTTTGCGCTCGCAATAGCGAACGTACATACGCATCAGGTCGCCGGCAAAAATGCTGGCTTCATCTCCACCAGTACCAGCACGAACCTCGAGTATAGCATTTTTCTCGTCTTGAGGGTCTTTGGGTATGAGTAACTTGCGCAGGTCTTCTTCCAAAGTGGTCTTTTGAACTTCAAGCGTATCTAAGTCGGCTTTGGCCAAAGCTCTGAGGTCGTCGTCGCTTTCGGTGTCGAGCACTTCTTTAGCAAATTCTAAACTGTCTAAACAGCTTCTGTATGTCTTATAAACCACAACTATTTTTTCTAGTTTGCGGTATTCCTTGCTCACTTGCGAGAACTTGGCATTATCGCTCACGATCTCAGGGTTGGTGAGTGCCACCCCCAAATCATCGAAGCGGGCCTTGATGGCCTCTAGTTTATCTATTATGGAACTCATTATTCAGTTCGGAAAAGTGTGCAAAGGTAAGATACTGGCAGCTAAGAACTATTATGAAATATTAGAATCTTTATTGATTGCGCCAAAATGCTGGGCATTAGCCTGCCAGAGCTATGCACGCACATAAAAAAACCACGAGTTGGTATAACACCACTCGTGGTTTGGGATGGCAAATAAATGCTCAGATGAACTGTCTTAGAACATCTTTATCTTATCTATTACCAAATCTTTTACTGACGCCAGCGGTATGCGCTCCTGCGTCATAGTGTCGCGATAGCGAATAGTAACTGTTTGGTCTTCTTTAGTTTGATGATCGATAGTGATGCAGAAAGGAGTACCTATAGCATCTTGACGGCGGTAGCGCTTGCCTATACTGTCCTTCTCCTCGAAGAAGCACTTGAAGTGCGGGCGGCACTGGTCTATCAATTCTTTAGCTATCTCTGGCAAGCCGTCTTTTTTGGTAAGCGGCAGCACGGCCAACTTGATAGGAGCCAACATAGGAGGAATGTTGAGCACTACACGGCTATCTTCTTTACCATCTGCACTAAGGTCTTCTTCTTTGTAAGCTTCGCTAAGCACCATCATCACAGCACGGTCCAGACCGATAGAGGTTTCGACCACATAGGGTACATAGTGCTGATTGATTTCTGTATCGAAATAGGTGAGTTTTTTACCACTGAACTGTTGGTGCTGAGTGAGGTCGAAATCGGTGCGAGAGTGAACACCTTCTACCTCTTTGAAGCCCATAGGGAAGTCGAATTCTATATCGCAGGCAGCATCAGCATAATGCGCAAGTTTTACGTGATCGTGAAAGCGGTAGCGGTCGGCAGATATGCCCAGGCTAAGGTGCCACTTCATGCGTGTTTCTTTCCAATACTCATACCATTCTTTTTGTGTGCCAGGGCGCACAAAGAATTGCATCTCCATTTGTTCGAACTCCCTCATACGGAATATGAAGCCACGAGCCACGATTTCATTTCTGAAAGCCTTACCAGTTTGGGCTATGCCGAACGGTATTTTCATACGTCCGGTTTTTTGCACATTGAGAAAGTTGACAAATATACCCTGAGCGGTTTCTGGTCTCAGGTAAATTTCATTGGCCTCATCGGCAACTGAGCCTAGCTGAGTGGCAAACATGAGATTGAACTGGCGAACATCTGTCCAGTTGCAAGTGTCGCTTACGCTACATTTTATCTTGTTGTGTTCTATAAGTTGTTTAAGAGCGGCAAAATCGTTGGCAGCTAGTAGCTGTTCCATTTGGCTGAGTAGAGCGGCAGCTTGTTCTTGGCTCAGGGTTTCGGCAAAAGCCTCAATGAGGTGATCTACACGGTAGCGTTTTTTGCTATCCTTGTTATCTATCATTGGGTCGCTAAAGTTATCAACATGGCCGCTTGCCTTCCACACGGTAGGGTGCATGAATATGGCTGCATCTATACCAACTATGTTGTCGTGCATTTGGGTCATACTCTTCCACCAATAATCGCGGATGTTTTTTTTGAGCTCTGCACCATATTGTCCATAATCGTAAACAGCACCTAAGCCGTCGTATATTTCGCTTGATTGAAATATATAACCATATTCTTTGCAGTGGCCTATTATATTCTGTAGTTTATTATCGTTTGCCATAATGCGGGCAAAAATAAGCGAAATAGTTGAGTGGATAAGGGCAGAACCAATGGATGAGCTGCGGCTGTGCAGGTAGAAAATAGTGTTAATATTAAGTGTGTGTAGTGGAGGAGATTTAGTAGCATGCCGAATATTCTTGATAACTTTGCGTAGGATGAATAGTAGTAGGAAAAGGTCTCTTTTGCCCTATGTGCCGGGCTATGACGACAATGCAGCGTTGAAGTTGGTTTTTTATTTGGCGGGAGCTTACATCATGTTGGGCCTAACGTGGGCCGTGATGATGATAGTGAACACTACAGCTACCGCCTACGATACCTATATATACCCCAACATTTCGCTACCACAAGTGAGTATGTTTGGCAGTAAGTGGTGGACAATATTTACTTACTTCCTGTTTCACGTGCCCAATAGCTTTATGCATATGCTAAGCAATATGCTGTGGCTCTACACCTTTAGCGCAGTGGTGCAAATGCTGGTGGGCAAAAAACAAGTCTTTGCCTTGTTTATATACAGTGCCATAGTAGGTGGCCTGGTATATATGCTGGCACAGCTAATACCTGGTGCACAAACAGCAGCACACCTAGTAGGGCCACATGCTGGTATAGTGGGCATGGCAACAGCTGCATATGTGCTGGCACCTAAGTATAGATTCTACTTTTCTGACACTTTTAGTTTACCAATAGCGCTAGTAGCAGGAGTGTTTGCTGTGCTTATGATATTGAGTAGTGGTTTTACTATACCTGTATTGCTGCTGATGGTAGGCGGTGGACTAATGGGGTGGGGGTATGTGGCACTGCTACGTGCTGGCTACCGCCCTGGTGCCTGGGCATATGATGTGAGTGGACGAGTGGAGCGAATGTTTACCCCGGCTAACAACAAGAATAAAAAGAGGGTGCCTCTGCCCACCAACAATAACAAAAAGGGGAACATAGACGAACGCAGGATAGACGAGATACTTGATAAAATAAACCTGAAAGGATATCAGTCGCTAAGCAAGGAGGAGAAAGAAATATTGCAGCAGGCTGGAAAAAAATAATATTGGGAGCAGAAATGCTAATAGATTGAGAGTCAATAGTTGATAATAACTTTTAGTTAAAAAAGGACGATTCTAAGCGGAGTCGTCCTTTTTCATTAACAAAGTTTTTAGTGTAATGTGGCATGGATTGGCATGGCATTTGTATTATGATAATTAAACACGGTTGTTATGAAAAAGAGAGCACTAATTTATTTCAGCAGAAGTAAGGCATTGAAGATTATGGAACGTCCGTTATCTGTAGACCTTAAAACATTATTGAGCGCCACATTTGCAGTATCGAAAAGTAGGGTTGTGAAAAAGCATATTAAACAAACGCTGATGAAGTTGGATTCGTCTAACTTTCAATTGTCAGCCTAAAACAAAGAAAATTCGTTTTTGTTGATTGACCGACCCGGTTTGGGTAAATTTTGAGGTGTTTTGAATAAAAAAGTGGCGTTACCATTATCGTGTGGTGATGCCACTTTTTTTAATTATGATTTTGTTAGCAAAATGGAATGTGAAAACAAATTCCGTATATTTGTTAGTCCTTGGTAGTGAGCTACTGAGGGGAGGAAGATGAGATTTGTTATTTTCCTGTGGAAAATTGCCACTTTTGCGGACTTTGGCTTCATTTTTGCTATAAGTAATGTGAGGCTAACACGAATAGTGAGCAAGTTTATTTGATGATATGAAAAATTTTATAGTATTTGTAGTAGTTTCTATATTTCTATCATTTACGGCAGTAGCACAACAAAATCGTCCACCGCTGGAGGATATTGTGAATGCTATAAAATCAAACCGTACTGAAGAATTATCGAAATACTTCGACAATATTGTACCGGTTACTATCAATAATAACCAGACTATCTACAGTCGCAATCAGGCTGAGGTGGTGCTGAAAGATTTTTTTGAACGTAACCTACCAAAAGATTTCTTAGTGCTAGACAATGGTTCGCCAAACAGCACTACTAAATTCATTATTGGCAATCTGATTACTCCTAGTGGATTGAAGTATAGTGTTTACATCCTGATAAAGCAGAAAGATAGCAACTATTACTTCCAGGAAATAAGGCTGAATAAAGAGTAGCAGCACTGACAGCTATTAAGCCAATACATATAGATTGGGAAGATTTCTTCCTAGTTCATCATAGTCCAGTCCATATCCTACTACAAATCTGTCTTCTATCTCGAATGCTACGTAACGAGCATGAACGGGGTATTTGAGTGCAGTAGGTTTCACAAGAAACGTAGCAATTTCAACAGATTCTGGTTCTTGCTGTGCTATAACAGGAAGAAAAGAGGCCAATGTTTTGCCAGTGTCTATAATGTCTTCAACTATTATCACATGGCGACCAGTGAGGGGCTCCTTGATGCCCAAGAGTGTATTGACAGCACCTGTGGAAGATGTGCCAGCATAAGAGGATAAACGAACAAAAGAGATTGTGGTTTCGATAGTAAGCTTTCTGAAGAGGTCGGCAGCAAACATAAAAGAGCCATTGAGTATGACCAGTATCAAGGGGTTTTTACCAGCATAATCCTCATTTATCTGTTTGGCTAGTGCTGCTACACGTTGATTGATGTCTTCGGCATCTATAAATGGCACAAAAGACTTATCGTGAATGGTAATATTCTGGCTCATTGACTATTTTCTGCTAAGTTTTAACTTTTGACCTACTTGTAGTTTTTTTCCTTTTAGCTTGTTCCATTTTATCAGGTCGTCCATATCTATGTCATATCTCTTGGCAATAGAATAGGCTGTTTCACCTTTTTTAACGGTATATATCTTTAGTTTCTTGGGTGCTGCTTTTTTGGGTTTGGCAGTTTGTTGCTCTGGTTTTCTGTATGATGGTTTGGCAGGTGTAGCAGCTGTTGTTTTGTTCAGGGGTTTTACCTCTTCTTCAGTTTCATCTTCCTCTTCTTCGGGCGCTTCGAAACCAAAACCAATACTCACCTCTTGCTTAGTAGCGCTCGGTTGGTGTATGGCTACAGTGTTGTTGCTCTGTGTTGCTGTGTCTATTAAGCCTGCATTAGGATTGGTGTCATATATGGAGGTTTCCTCAGTATATACCTTTATGCCACTTTGCACTTTGGGTTTTACTGCTATTAGCTCACGTAGATTGATGGTTTCGCCTGCTTGTGGCTCTTCGTGTGCCTGCATTTTGTTGTATGCCAACAGTTTCTTTAGCTGAACGCCCTCTTGCTGCGCTATCATACGCATAGTTTCGCCCTTCTTCACTGGGTGTGTATCTCTTAATCCTTGTGTTAGTTTCTTTTCGAGATAGAGATACGAATCGAAAGCTAGAGGTTCGTCGGGCAGGTCGTTCATCTCAAGCAAGTGCGGATAGTGCACCTTGTACTTGATAGCATATTGCAGCAATACATCTCCTTTGCGAGCAAAGACGGCTTTTAGACCGTTTATTGTTTGTATTTTATTTTCTACACCCTGCATAGGTATAGCAGCGTTCTTAATAGAATCGTTGTAGGCTATAGCCTTGCGAGCACTGTCGGCAGCCTGTGCAATAGCTGCAAAAGCACCTGAGCCCTGTGATTGTGCGTTAGCCTCTGCAACAGATGTTGCTTCTTTAGCTGTTTCTTCGGGTAGTATTATCTGATAGTTACTATCCAGTGCCGCATAGGTATACTCTTGCAACCTGAACAGCTCTATAAGTTTTATCAACTCCTGCGCATATCTGGGATTGGTAGCATAACCACACTTTTTGATGCCGTGTGCCCACTTGGCATAATCTGTGGGCGAGTAGGTGAATAAGATTTTGTAACGAGGATTGCGGAGGAGGTGCGCAGAGTGATCGTTGTAAGATTCTAAAGCAGAGCCATATTTTTTGAAACATTCGTCTTTGGCATCGTCAGTATATGCATAGCTAGGTCCTTGCCAGCCGTTTTTACATTTTATACCAAAGTGATTGTTTGCATTTCTTACTAGTTCACTATTTCCAGCTTCTGTTTCCAGTAGGCCCTGTGCCAGCGTAATGGATGCTGGTACACCGGTCTCTCGCTGGTCTGCAATGGCATAGGGAGCATATTGCTTCACATATGCCATAGCACGCTCCTGATATGACTGTGCCATAGCAGGTATAGTACCAGCCATAGCAAGAAGTATCAAAGCGATGAGCCTAATCATATTAAAATTATTTAAGTAAATTTTGGCAAAAATAGTTTACTAAGGCCAATATATTGCCACCAATAGCAGTAGAATATTGTAATTAGGGGCTTTTTAACTTATTGGGTTTAGATTATTAATATAATATAAATAACTATTGCGTTTCGGATAACCTTTTCAGTTCAGCGAAAATCAAATCGCTTTCGTATCCTTTTTGCTGAAAATAGCGTTGAAACTTGGCTTTTTTGGAGTAAATACTACGATCTTTAGCTAATTCCTGCCATTTTCTATCTGCCATTTTCTGCAATACCTGCAAATATTCGTCTTCATCTAATTGCAATAAAGCTTTCCTGATGCAGTAGTCGCTTACCTTCTTTACTTTGAGCTCATACTTTATCTTTTGTCTGCCCCACTGTTTCAGTCGCCACCTACCCCTGGCAAAAGCTTGTGCATATCTCTCTTCGTTGAGTATACCTGCTTCTATAAGCATAGATAACTGCAACTCTACATCGGCAGTGAACAGACCCAGCTCATAGAGTTTGTTTCTGGTCTCGGAGTGGCATCTTTCCTGATACTTACAGTAATGAACTATTGCTGGCAGTAATTCTTGCATCTATCATCCATCGTTACCTACCCATGTATACCATAAGTATCTGCACATCGCTAGGGTTTACTCCACTTATTCTGCTTGCCTGACCCAAAGTAGTAGGTTTTATTTTATTGAGCTTTTGTCTGGCTTCTGCCGACATAGCAGTTAGCTTATCGTAGTTGAAAGACTCAGGAATTGACAGATTCTCCAGTGCAGCCATTTTATTAACCAGTTCTTGTTCTTTCTCTATATACACGTCATACTTTGCTTGTATTTCTACTTGTTCTAGTATTAGTGCATCGGTTGGCCCAATAGCTGCTGTGAGTTGTGGTAGCTCATTCATCAAGTCTTTTAGACCAATGCCAGGGCGCAATAAGAGTTTTAGTGCACGTGTACGCTCTGTGATGGGTGATGATCCTTTAGCTTCAAGAAAGCCGTTCACCATACTAGCTTCCAGCGGATAGTCTGCCAATAGTTTTTTAAGCTCTTTTACCCTATCCATTTTTGCTTGAGTTAGCGACATACGTTCGTCTGTCGCTAAGCCAATTGCATGGCCTAAGCCTGTAAGTCTGAAATCGGCATTATCTTGGCGAAGCAATGTTCTAAACTCTGCACGGCTCGTGAACATTCTGTATGGCTCATCAGTACCTTTATTGATGAGGTCGTCTATAAGCACACCTATATAGGCATCACTTCTTTTAAGTATTACTGGTTCTTCTTCTTTTACTTTGCGAGCTGCATTGATACCTGCCATTAAACCCTGACAAGCAGCTTCCTCGTAGCCAGTGGTGCCATTTATTTGTCCGGCAAAGTATAGACCACTGATTAGTTTAGTTTCCAGTGTGAATTTCAACTGTGTTGGTGGAAAGTAATCATATTCTATAGCATAACCTGGTCTGAAGAAACGACAGTTTTCGAAACCTGGAACCATCTTCAGTGCATTGTACTGCACATCTTCGGGTAGAGAGGTGCTAAAACCGTTTACGTATATCTCTACTGTGCTCCACCCTTCTGGTTCTACAAACAGTTGATGTCTATCTCTTTCGGCAAATCTGTTGATTTTGTCTTCTATACTAGGGCAATATCTAGGTCCAGAGCCTTTTATTCTGCCTTGGTACATTGGCGATTGGTCGAAACCGGTCTTTAGAATATTGTGTACCTCTGGGCTTGTATAAGTTACCCAGCAACATCTTTGTTTATTGGGCGCAATTCTTTCTACGGGCATGTAAGAGAAGCCTACTACTTCATTATCACCATCCTGCACTTCCATCTTACTATAGTCTAGGCTTCTACCATCTATACGTGGAGGAGTACCTGTTTTTAGTCTGTCAGTTTCAAAACCCAGTTCTACTAATTGTTCTGTAATGCCAGTTGCACCTTTCTCTCCCATTCTTCCGCCACCAAACTGTTTTTCGCCTACATGTATTACGCCGTTTAAGAACGTGCCATTGGTTAGCACTACTGTTTTAGCATTTATTTCTTGGCCCATACCTGTCACTACACCTTTCACTGTTCCACGTGAAACAATCAAACCTTTCACGGTATCTTGCCAGAAATCTACATTAGGTGTTTGTTCCAGCATTTCGCGCCAGGTAGCAGCAAACAACATTCTATCATTCTGTGTACGTGGGCTCCACATACCAGGGCCTTTACTCTTATTCAGCATTCTGAACTGAATAGTACTTTTATCACTTACTATACCACTGTAACCACCAAGTGCATCTATTTCTCTTACTATTTGGCCCTTAGCTATACCACCCATAGCTGGGTTACAACTCATTTGTGCTATGGTTTGCATATTCATGGTAACCAACAACACTTTACAACCCATATTTGCAGCAGCGGCAGCAGCCTCGCAACCTGCATGGCCTGCACCTACAACAATCACATCATATTCAGGAAACATGATGCAAAGGTAAGCCTAAGGGACAAACAAACATAAAACATCCTACCGACCATGGATTACATTGTTTCACGTGGAACATAATATGCTTGTTATACCCCTAAGTGAGTGAATTATACCCCAATCAGCAAAAAAATGTTTTTGCTTTTAACAATATGATATAATTTTGAGCGTTATTAAAGCGTATGTACTCACTGTCCAAAATATCGAAACTACTGGCAACATCCTTGTTGCTTGGTATACCGTATTTGGACGCTATGGCGCAAAACTTTGATGAGCGTAGATTAACCAAGATTGAACATAGATTAACAGTAGGTTTCGAAAGAAGAATATACAGTCTATACAATCAATCTAATTACACACCATCTAATAAAATAAGAGCAGCCGAACAACAGTGTAATACTATTTTGCTAAGAATGAGGCTAGCCAGAAGATTTAGAATTGAAACAGGGCTATCTTATAAAGACATAGACAGAATACTGAGTAATAATAGCAGAAACAATAAGGTTTTTAACCTGAACGAGTCTGTCAAATACTCTGTGCCTGTAACCTTACAATATCAAATAGGATCAACAAAAAGTAGGATAAGACCATATATAGGTACAGGCATACAGTATAGCGCTATAAATGAGCTTAGTAAAAATGATGCAACTAGAGGTATAGACAATAACCTGAGATACCTAAACATCATTATTACTCAAGGCTTGATATACGACGTAACACCTAACTTACAAGTGTCTCAGTCTATACACATTTTGCCAGAAAACGGTATCAAACCAATTGGTATCAATATTGGTATAGGCTATAGAATTAACTAATATTCATCAACACACTGATTCCAACTAATGTAATAGCTATCAGAATAATAGCTACTAAGCGTTATCAAGCAAATTTTAGATGATGCTTAAATAGTAATACAAAAAAGAGCGCTCCAGATAGGAGCGCTCTTTTAGTTAGATAGTAACTTATGATTACTTAGTAACGTTGAATGTTCTAGAGAACACTTTGTTGTCAGTATTTACTATTAGGTAATAGTTACCTGAAGCAAGTTTTGAAGTATTCATAGCAAAGTTGTCGTTAGATACATTGTTATGAACTTCTTTGCTAACAAAACGACCAAGACCGTCAAGAATAGTGTAAGTAACTTTCTTAGAAGGACTAACTAAGCTAAGAGAAACATTCAAGCCTTCTTTAGCTGGGTTAGGATACAAATTGATTTTGAAATCTGTTGCCTCAGGTACATTTTTTACAGAAATAATAGGATTATTATTTACAATCATAGCTACTGAAGGTATCAAACCCTTGGTATTATTATAGTTGAAAGAGTCAACTACATTAACGAAAGAAGAGAAAGTACCAGGCATAGGAACGTTGGCTCCGTCAGGTGTTGTGCTAACAACATCAGGGCTAGTAATAACCAAGCTATTATAATCGAGCATAGCAGGATTTTGCTGGAAACGACCATATACACGTGGATATGGATGGGTGATACCATCTGCACCTAAGAAGTGTGATGTAGGTACACCTATCGCCAGATAATACCATGAGTCGGCATCTAACAAAATTGTTTTTGGAGCACCTGAAGTTGGATCACCCATTTGAGAGAAATTAAGTGTAGCACCTGATGTATCAAGAACGCCGTCGTAGTTGTGAACACCAAGAGAAACCAACGTCATTTCACCATTTTGTAAGATGCTATCTTTAGGTTGTGAGTTAGATCCGTCTTCCCATTTGAAAAGGTAGATATTTACATCTGTGCTCAATGGACCACCAGCGTTGGTAGACAATGAATATTGAACACGAGATATTGCAGTACCGCCTGTTTTTACATAATAAGTAGGCCCCCAAACGAAGTCTCCAGAAGAGTTGAATGAATACCCTATTGTACGCATTGGCTCATTCTTAGCGAAATCGTAGCGACCTTTAGAATATAAGCTATCTGTAACGTAGAAAGAAGTAGTCATTGAGTTGTCTGATGTAAACTCATCAGTAACAGCAGATGATATGTTGTATGTTACATCGAAACGTCCTTTACCAGAACCTGATGTAGCCAGGCTATACTCGCTAGTACCAAACATCGCATAGATTGAGTCTAGTGCTGGGAATGAAGCCAGACTAACTGTATCTCTGTGTTGAACTGTAGGTGTAGTAGCTTCTGCAGGAGTGAAAGAAGTAACTGCTTCTACCTTTACGTTAGTAGCATCTGCACTACCATAGTTGGCTACGAAAGAACCATTAACCATGTTGTAAGGAGCAGGATTACCTGTAGCACCTAACTGATTAGATGGGATAGCGTATGAATGCCAATTAGCAACACCACCTGGCACAAAACCAAGATCATTTGTATAACCACTGCCCCATGGAGTAATAGTGAAACGTGCAGTATCGCCAGAACGATAACGTGCAGTAATCAAATCACCATCTTCTTTAGAGATCATAAATACTGGAATAGTAACACCAGCTGCAGAGCACATAGTGCCTGAACCCATGCCTATAGGACCACCATTTTGGTTGTTTACTATAACACAAGCTATAGCGCCGGCTGCCTGTACATTTTGAGCTTTACATACAAACTCTATGCCACCACCACGGTATACATAACCTATTTTACCAGCCATAGAGCCTGTAGGTAAACCTGAGGCAGCTAGAGTATCGCCGCCCAAAGGTGGCATAACAATCTGCACATTGTTAATAGGCGAAGTAACAGTGCCACCCCAAGGCGTAGCACCTACACCTGGGTGTGTATAAATCTTAGGACCTGCAACTGCTGCCGGGCTATTAACCACAAAACGTAGACCTACATAGTCTTTGTACCAGTTAGGGTCTGATGTTCCAGTACCGTAAGGAAACGAACCAAAAGCCAGCGGACGAATCTGCGCACTGGCTACACCGGCACCAGCTAAGCACAGCACCGTCATGAGGCTTTTCAGCGTAAAACCTTTCTTCATAAAAATACACATTTAATTTGGGTTGACAATTTAGAACTTATTTGAACAATAAACAAAAAAATTACACTATATGGGGTTAACTAGAGAAAATAACGGCAACTTAATACTAACCACCAATTGATAGTTTGCTGCTTAAATCTAACATTCTGTCAATTGGTTTCTTTGCAGCTAATCTTAGTTGTTCCTCCATGTTTATCTCTGGCAATTCATACTTCAAACACAAATACAGTTTCTCTAGGGTATTCAATTTCATATGTGGACAATCGTTGCAAGCACAAGCATTATTGGGTGGTGCTGCTATAAAAGTTTTGTTTGGCGATTGCTGCATCATCTTGTGCAAAATACCTGACTCAGTAGCAACTATAAATGTTTCACATGAATCGTGCTGAGAGAAAGCCAATAATTCTGTAGTAGAACCTATAAAATCGGCAATCCGTAATATTTCATCTTCACATTCCGGGTGTGCTATTAGTTTAGCTTGTGGATTTCTCAATTTAAGTTTGGTAATTTTCTCTAGTGAGAAGATTTCGTGAACCATACAAGCGCCATTCCATAACACCATATTCCTACCAGTTACCTTATTGATGTAAGCACCCAAATTTTTATCAGGCGCAAAAATTATTTTTTGGTCAGCTGGTAAGCTATCAACTATAGCCTTTGCATTGGATGAAGTACAGATAAAATCGGATAAAGCCTTGATGCCTGCAGAGCAATTGATATAAGATATTACCAAATGATCAGGATGCTTTTCTTTGAACTTAGCAAATAATGGTGGTGGGCAACTATCACTTAAGGAACAGCCTGCATTAAGGTCTGGTAATAAGACCTTTTTGGTTGGATTTAGAATTTTAGCTGTTTCGGCCATAAAGTGTACACCTGCAAAAACTATAATATCTGCATTAGTAGTAGCAGCCTTTCTTGCCAATCCTAAACTATCTCCTATATAATCTGCAATATCCTGTATATCTGGTTCTTGGTAGTAATGAGCTAATAATACAGCATTCTTCTCCTTCTTCAGTTTTTCAATTTCAGCAAAAAGGTCGAGTGCAGGATCTATTTTTATATCAAGAAAACCCTTTACTTGTAATGTGTCTGTATTGATTACCTCATTCTGCTGCATATGATTACCTTTCTAATTTATCCGCAAAATTCGTACCAAAACTGATATCCACAATCCTATTAGTAATACTTAAATATTTTTAAAAAGAAAAGACTATTACTATTAGGGTGGTTAATTAGGGGAAAGAAAAAGGTTTTACTCATTGGTAATGTGGAAGTTAGGAGTTATACACATTTCACTATAGCGAAGTTAACACGCGAAAAACCTGTAAATACTGCATTCTAACAATAACAATGTGGATTGTTAATAAAAGTAGGTGTGGGTAAAAAGTTGGTAGTTAATATCCTAACAGCATGTGGAAGGAAGAGGATAACTAGAGCTTATACACAATAAAAAGGAGCTACACATGATGAATGACTATAACTGGTGTTGATAACGTAAAAGTTATTGGTATGCTACCAACACTAATTAAACAGATACCAACAAGGGAATGAATCAATTAGGATTTTGGCTATTCTTATGTTGTAGAAATGTGGATAAACTGTAGAAATGTAGGTTATTTATGTAGATAAAGGCTAAACAAAGACTATAATAACTACTATTCGCATGATGCATCAGACAACAAGAAATATTTTTTTGAAAACCTTGTTAACTCTAAAAAATTTTCCTTTACTTTGCGCTCCCTAAGCGGGTGTGGTGAAATTGGTAGACACGCTAGACTTAGGATCTAGTGCTGCGAGGCATGGGGGTTCGAGTCCCTCCACCCGCACTCAATAACAAAAAAATGGAGTTGAATTTGCTACTTGCAATCAACTCCATTTTTTTGTTTTAAAACAACCATATAATAATACTAAAAATTCGTAAGTTGCACAAAATCAACTGATTTTGTTGTTCTTTTAGAGTAGAGAAAAAAATTTCTCTACTCATTTAGTATAAATGTCAACAATAAAGTTATAGTTTTAATGTCTGATTCTCTTTTGGCGTCAGAAAAAATCATTTTAACCTCAAAATTTATGATTATGAAACGAAAGCTCCTGCTTTGTTTTGTGGCATCTGGCTTACTCAGCCAGTCAGATGTTGTGGCTCAGTCTAAGAAAATAGACATGGGCTATGGTGCACAAAACTCAAGTGTTCCCAAAAACACGGGCACAACAAAAGTAGTACCGAGTGGGACTACCATGAAAAACACTGGCAATACAGTGAATGTATCTAGTAATGGAAACAACAATGCCGTAGATCGCTCGGTTGTTGCTGGTCATTTCGAGACTGGTGGCAAAATAATGAGAAACGGTAAAGAGTTGGAAGAGCACATTAATATTAACTATGCGCTTTATCCAGCCCCATTCACGAGAGAACTCAATATGACATTGAACACTGCCGATCCAGCTATCTTTCAAATAATCATCACAGATGAAAATAACGCGACAGTAGCACAATGGAAAGCACAAGAAAGAAGCAGCACACACAACACCAAGTTTGATATATCAAACCTGAAATCTGGTAATTATAAAGCAAACATTTATTGGGATAAGAGCGAACGTGCTATTAAGTCAGTAAATTTTGCTAAACAATAATAAACCATACTTAACACCGTAAAATAGATAACAATGAAATTTATAAATTTACTCAAAGGCTTACCGGCTTTGGTAGCGGGAATGTTATTCTCGCAAAGTACTGAAGCACAAATGGTAAGTTGCAATGCCTTTCTACAAGGAAAATATGTGGAATTAGGCGTTAATACTAATGGAGCATTTGGTAGTAGTGTAGAAGCTCCGTCTGGATACCACCCTCGTGGTTCTTCACCCGTAACAAACACCTGTACAGGTATGTCACCGTCTTATGGTACAGGTTTAGGTTTTGTTGCTGATCCAGCTAAGGATGGTTGGTCGGTGGGAAGTCCAAACTATATTGGTGACTTCTTTTTGCCAGGTACTCCTCAAGAAGGTTGGGCTATAAGAGCTAATGGTACAGAAATGCAAGCTTATAATGGAGGTCCCCTTTTTGGTGGTTCTTTATCAGGTGGCAATACCTCTTGTATCAATAGTGGAACATCTAGGTCTACAATTTGGGAAGGTACAAACGGTTCTGGTTTGAATATAAGACAAGTAGTAACATTGGATACTGGTGCTATATACTTTGCAGTCAACGTTACCATAACTAACACATCGTCTAGTACTCAAAACGATGTATATTATATGAGAACTGTTGACCCAGATCAAGAACAACCAATTACTGATGAGTTTACAACTATTAATTTTATTAGTTACCAATTACCAAATCCTCAAAATGCAACATTAGTATCAGCTATAGGTACTACTTATCCGCAGGCATACTTAGGGTTAGGTACGTTAGATTGCCGAGCAAAATGTTTTATCAACAATAGTGGTTTATTTCCTGAATATGACATGGCTAGTTTACATTCAGGTGCATCGGGTGCTATATATTCTGGAACATATACTGACGACGTTGGTGTAGGTCTTGTTTTTAATTTGGGAGACTTAGCACCAGGAGCTAGTACTTCATTATCATTTGCATACATTCTAGATTCTTCAGAGATCACTCGTTTAGCAGCATTCACAGCTACTGCACCTAACTGGACAGCAACTGGTGACTCTCTAAGTTACAGACTATCTGGCGATACTGCAGTAGTATGTCAAAACTCTACAACTACTATCACTATTCCTAGTCCTGGTCCATATACATGGCATTGGACTTCTTTATCTGGCGATACATTATCTACTTACACAGGTACTTCTGTAACAGTTAATACCAACTCTAGTTTGGTAAGCTTAAGAGCTATAGGAACACCAATAGAAACAGACGGTGCAGGTTGTACACCATTACCAGATACTCTATATGTAAATGTTAGACCAGAAAAAATAGTTCCGGCTAATCCTACTGCAAGTGGAGGTGGAACAGTATGCTCTGGTAACAGTGTTAGTCTTTTCTCTACTACTACAACATCTGGTGCAGGATATATTTGGTCTGGTCCATCTTTCTTCAGCTCTACCTTACAAAATCCTACATTATCATCACCAACAACAGCATCTACAGGTACTTACTCTGTATATGCAATGAGTTCTAGAGGTTGTCGCTCCAATATGCCTGCTACTGTCTCAGTTAACGTATTAGCTGCACCAGGTGAGATATACGCATATTACTATTCAGAATCTCCTTGTGGGCCTGCTACATTATATGCTGGTGGTACAGAAACAGGAGAAACTATTTATTACCAAGGTACTACATCAGGAGGAACATCAACAATGACTCCTACCACAACTGTTAGTGTTACTACATCTGGTACTTACTATTTCAGAGCTAGAAATAATACAACAGGTTGTTGGGGTCCTCAGCAAAGTGTAGAAGTTGAGTTATCAACTCCTCCAACTATTTATGGCACACTTACTGTATGTGTTGGACAAACCACAGGTGTTACAGCTGGCACATCTGGTACATGGTCAAGTTCTAATACTTCAGTAGCTACTATAGATGAATCTAATGTTATTACAGGTGTATCAGCAGGTACAGCAACTATAACATTTGTTTCTTATGATGGTTGCATAGCTACAGCAACTGTAACAGTATTAGCTATGCCATCAAGCATCAGTGGAGCTAGTTCTATATGTGAGGGCAACACTACAACACTTACATCTAGCCCAGCTGGCGGCAGCTGGAGCAGCAGCAACACTTCGGTAGCTACAGTGAATACTGCAGGTGTTGTAACAGGCGTATCAGCAGGTAGCGTATCTATTACCTACACAGCACCATCTGGTTGTATGGTTAAGAAAGATATGGATATCAATATGGCTGCACCAGCCATTAGCGGTCCGTCTACCATATGTAACGGATCAGAAGCATCATATGATGTTTATGGTTCACCAACAGTTGGTATATCAGTAGCTATGGGTAGCTGGAGCAGTAGCAATACTTCGGTAGCTACAGTAGATGAATACGGTTCATTGACCACAGTAGGAGCGGGTATCACTACTATCAGTTACACATTGTCAAGCGGATGTTTTTCAACGAAGACAGTAACAGTGTTGGTAACACCAGCAAGTATAAGCGGTAGCACATCTGTATGCGCAGGCAGCACAACAGTGTTGAGCAGCATGACAGGCGGCGGTACATGGAGCAGCAGCGACGGTAGTATAGCTACAGTAGGCGTATCAGGTATCGTATCAGGCGTTAGCAATGGTTCGGCAACTATCAGCTATACATTGTCTAACGGATGTTATACAACGTCAATGATGTATGTTGCCCCTGTTCCATCATCAATCAGCGGATTGGGTTCTATCTGTGTAGGTAGCAGTTTGAGTTTGAGCGCTAGCCCAAGTGGCGGTAGCTGGAGCGTAAACATGCCATCAATAGCTACAATAGATTCAGTAGGTAATGTAACTGGTGTAACTGGCGGTAATGCTATAGTAAGCTATACAATAGGCGATGGTTGTAGAGTAACGGGTGTAGTAACAGTAAATGCTAATCCAAGTGCTATAGGCGGAACACTATCAGTATGCGAAGGTGCAACAACAACATTAACATGTGCGCCTGGTGGTGGTAGCTGGAGCAGCAGCAATACCAGTGTAGCTACCATAGGTACGAGCGGCGTGGTAAGCGGATTGATATCTGGTACAACAACAATAGAATACACAACTGCAGCAGGTTGTAGCAGAAGTACAGTAGTAACCGTTACAGGCTTACCATCAATAAGTGGTACATTAAGTACATGTACAGGCGGTGGCACAACTACATTAGTAGGAAGTCCAAGTGGCGGTGTGTGGTCGTCTAGCAATACAGGAGTAGCTACAGTAAGTGGTGGTGTAGTGAGCGGAATTACTGCTAACACAGTAAATATAAGCTACACAGTAGGCGGCAGCTGTCGCAACATAGTACAAGTAACAGTGAATGCAAGACCAGCAGCACTTACGGGAGCGAACACTGTATGTGTAGGATCGAGCACTACGTTTGCGAGCACAACAAGTGGCGGTAGCTGGAGCAGCAGCGACGATGCTATAGCCACAGTAAGCGGCGGAGTAGTAAGTGGTGTAAGTGGTGGTGTAGCAACGATTACGTACACGATGACAGGCGGCTGTTTTGTAGTTAAAACAATAACAGTAAATGCAGCACCATCTATCAGCAGCTCAAGCACAACAACGTGTATAGGCACTAATCTGGCACTTACAGGAAGCCCAAGTGGCGGTACATGGTCACCAAGTACAGGAGCAGTAGGTACAGTAAGTTCAGCAGGTTCATTCCGTGGCATATCAGCAGGTTCAGTATTGGTTACTTACACAGTGAGTGGCTGTAGCAATACAGTGTTGATATCAGTAACGTCTGGCTCAGGTACATTGAGTGGCCCTGCATCAGTATGTACGTTTGGCACAGCAACAATAACACCAAGCGTAAGCGGTGGTACATGGAGCAGCAGCAACACAGCGTTAGCAACCGTAAACAGCGATGGAGAAGTGAGCGGAGTAGCAACAGGCTCAGTAACTATATCTTATAGCAATGGCGGATGCGTAGTAACGCGCTCAATGAATGTAATAGGTGGCGTAAGCGCAGTGACCGGCACAGCAAGTGCGTGTGTAGGCAGCACTACGACACTGGCAGGTACCCCAACAGGCGGCACCTGGAGCAGCAGTACCCCATCAGTAGGTACAGTAGCTATATCTACAGGCGTAGTACGTGGTATAAGTGCTGGTACAACAAGTATCACCTACCGATTGACTAATGGATGTACACGAGTATCAACATACACAGTGAATGCAGCCCCAGATAGCATCATGGGCTCATCTAGTATATGTTTAGGCTTTACAACAGCGTTGACCAATGGTGTAAGTGGTGGTACATGGAGCAGCAGCAACACAGCAATAGCTACAGTAGATGCAGGTACTGGAATAGTAACAGGTGTATCAAATGGTACAGCAAGAATTAGCTACACATTGTCAGGCGGATGCTTTAGAACAAGAGTAGTAAACGTAGGCGCAAATACACCAGCTTCACCAGCAAATGCGAATGTATGTGTAGGCGGAACCATAACGCTAACAGACCCAGCAAGTGGTGGCGTATGGAGCAGCAGCAATACTGCAAGAGCTACAATAAACGCAGCAACAGGTGTAGTAACAGGTGTAGCAGGAGGGCCGTTGACAATAACGTATACATTTGGCGGCGGAGCATGTACGCGTACAACAACGTTGAATGTAAACACGAATCCTGCAGTAATAGTTGGTACAGCAAATGCATGTAGTGGTAGAACAGCAACATTGGTAGCAACAGCTACAGGTGGTACATGGACATCCGGAAATACAAGTATAGCTACAATAAATAGTGCAACAGGTTTATGGACCGGCGTATCAGCAGGTACAGCAACAATTACCTACAACATAGTAGGTTGCTTGAAGTTCCAGGATGTAACAGTAAATGCATCACCAGCAGCAATTACAGGCGCATCAACAGTGCCGGTTGGAGGCTCTACAACATTGGCGAGCACTACCTCAGGCGGTACGTGGAGCAGCAGCAACACAGCAAGAGCAACAGTAGGTGCAGGTACAGGTATAGTATCTGGTGTAACTACAGGAGCTGTAACTATAACGTACACCATGCCGAATGCATGTTTCCAAACAAGGAATATGACAGTGACGGCATCGCGTCCGGGTGTGAGTGGAGCATCGGCTAGCGAAGGCATGTTGACGTTGTATCCAAACCCAACAAGCGGCACGTACACATTGCGTACCGAAGTGAAGGGTGTGTTTAGTATGTTGACATTGGATGGTAGAGTAGTGGCAGAGCACACGGTAAGCGAAGTGCTGAGCACCTACAGCATGCCAAGCCAATTAGCAGCAGGCGTATACATGTGCAAGTTTGTAGGCGAAGACGGATCAACATCAGTTGTTCGTTTGGTTTACGAACCATAATGAAAGAGAACAGGGTACATCTCTGATAATATGAATGGGGCGGCTATCAAAGCCGCCCCATTTTGTTGTTTGGTTTTAGTTAGTTTCTGAACAACAGAAAAGTGGTATTGTAATTACGTCAATATTGTTTTTGACTAAAATTGCCTTTTATTACATCAAGAATAAATCGGAATAACCAGAATGAACCACATTAAATAAACATTACTATAAATTTTCGTCGTCATCTCATTTGAAAGTACTATTTTTTTGCATAATTTTGTCCTCAAACTGAAATTTAGGACTTTATTATAAAAGGAATCCTTAAAAACATTTTTTTAATGACATGACATGGAACGCTCCTCAAGCTGCTCCATGTAAACTTTTAAACACTATTGCCAATTAGAAAAAACACTAGTCTATGAGAAAAATTTATCATACATTTGTTTTATTAGCTGCTGCACTTTTGATAGCAGGGGTAGCACATGCACAGCCAAGCATTTCATATGCTCCTGTTACTCCTTCTTGTGCTGGCAGCAACGTTTTTGTAAACGGAGTTAGTATTACAGATGCAGTGGGAGTGCCTACAGCTGGTGCCTCGGTTCCGAGGATATATTTTAGAAAAGGTACTGCATTGTGGAGTTCTGCGCCTGGGATATTGGTAAGTGGTGACGGATTAACTGGAACTTGGGATTTTACCATAAATACTGGTGTACTAGGTGGCGTAACAGCAGGCAACACTTTGTCATATTTTATTATTGCCGAAAATACTTCGGCACAAGTGGCAGCTACTCCTGGAGCTGGTTTAGTGGCTACCGGTGTTAATGCTATATCCACTTTCCCAACAGCACCGAATAGTTATCTGGTAAGTCCAAAGCCATCAATTGTATCATTAAGCTCTACTACACCTACTCCTTGCGTTGGTGTGCCATTTACTTTGACAGCTAGTGGTGTGAGTGGAACTGGTACTTTAATATCATATAATTGGTCTGGGCCATCAGGTTTCACAGCTACAGGAACCACAACAACTCAATCAGTAACGCCAGTAACAACTTTATGGTCTGGTTTATATAGTGTTACTGTAACTTACCCTGGAGATGGATGTGAAAGTCCTACAAGAATAGTTTCAGTGTCAGTTAGTGACCCATTGCCAGCGGTAGCTGGTGCATCAAATGTGTGTGTAGGTTCAGCAACAGCAATGGCAATCCCTGCTTCAGGAGGCTCTTGGAGTAGTTCTAACACTTCTGTTGCAACTGTAAATTTTTCATCTGGTTTGGTAACAGGTATTTCAACAGGCGTTGTTAATATTTCGTATGTTAAGGGCTCTTGTTTTTCTATCAAAACAATAACACTTAATGCAACACCTAGCACAATAGTAGGAGACCCTCAATTATGTGTTGGTTCAACCACAACAATTACTAATGCTGATGCTGGCGGTGCTTGGTCTTCAAGTAATCCAGCTATAGCTTCTATTGATGCGGTAGGTCTTGTTACTGGCATTACTTCTGGTACTGTGTATTTTACGTATGCTTTTTCTACAGGTTGTCGTGCAATTCACCCAATGATTGTTAACGTTGTGCCTTCTGCAATAGCAGGTACAACTGTAGTTTGTGAAGGTTCTACTGTAGATTTAAGTGTTACACCGACTGGTGGTGTTTGGGTTAGCAGTAATCCATCTGTAGGTACAGTTGGTGCAGCCTCAGGCGTTGTATATGGTGTTTCTACGGGGACTACCACTATTAGTTATGTAGTTGGTTCAACTCCAGGTTGTGTTAGTACAGTAAATGTTACTGTTAATGCTCGTCCTGCTGCTATAGCTGGATCTGGGTCTTTATGTTTGGGTTCTACAACAACGCTATCTAATGTAACTAGTGGTGGTACATGGTCTTCATCCAATACTACAATTGCAACTGTAGATGCTTCAGGTTTGGTGTTTGGTGTTTCAGCATCGAATACCACAATTTCTTATACACTGTCCAATGGTTGTTCTAGTTTATTAGTTGTAACAGTTAACAACACTCCAGGTACTATTTCTGGTAGCCCTATAATTTGTAAAGGTTCTAACATTACTTATTCTAGCTTTCCTTATTCTGGTACTTGGAGTAGCAGTAATGCAGTAGTAGCTCCAATTTCATCTACTGGTATAACTACTGGTGCAGAATTAGGTACTGCTGTAATTACAAATTCTCTTGCAAATGGCTGTTCTAGGTCAATAACTGTAACAGTAACGGCATCTCCGGCTTTAATAGGAGGAACACCTTCAGTATGTACTGGTAATACTACAACTCTTTTAAATGATACACTTGGTGGTACTTGGTCTACTTCAACATCTTCAACAATATTGTCTGTAGATGCAGTAACAGGAGTTGTAACAGGTGGTATATCAGCTGGATCTGCTCCGGTTACTTACACATTAAGTAATGGTTGCTTCAAAACAGTACAAGTAACTGTAAATACAAATCCAGCAACTATCACAGGGGCAGGGACAGTTTGTATTGGTGTGAGTTCATCTTTAGCAAATGCAGTTCCTGGTGGTACTTGGACAAGCTCTAATCCTGCTGTTGCAACTATTTCTTCAGGAACAGGTTTAATTACAGGATTATCAGTTGGTACAACAAATATTACTTATGCTACAGCTGTAGGTTGTTTTGCTAGTAGAACAATTACTGTTAATCCAAGTCCATCTCCAATTGTTGGCTCATTTAATATTTGTGCAGGTTCTAGCACACCGCTTACTAGTGTAACAACTGGAGGTTCATGGTATACATCAGCTTCATCTATAGCATCAGTAAATATTTCGACTGGAGTATTGGCTGGAGTTTCTGCTGGAACAGCTGAAATTAGTTATCGTTTACCTACAGGTTGCTTGGTTACTCAAGAAGTAACAATAAACCCACTTCCTTCAGCTATTGCAGGTAGCACAGCTGTATGTATTGGTACTTCAAGTTTACTTTCATCAGCTACACCAGGTGGCACATGGTCTATTAGCAATCCTGCAGTAGGTACTATTGATGCAATATCAGGTAACCTTACCGCTCTTACTTTAGGTACAGCGGTAGTATATTACACTTCTACAGCAGGTTGTATCAGTTCGAAAATTATGACTGCTAATGCTAATCCTGCTACAATTGATGGTTCTTCTGTCGTTTGTACAGGTGCTACTATTGCTTTAACAAGTGCTTCAGTTGGTGGCGTATGGACAAGTAGCAGTACTGCAAATGCTATTGTAAATTCTACTGGTTTTGTAAATGGCATAGCTGTTGGAGGTGTTGTGATAACTTATAGATTGCCTAATACTTGTTTTACAACAAAAGCCTTAACAGTAGAAGCTACTCCAGATCCTATTACTGGTAGTAATTTCACTTGTGTAGGTGCTACGTCTACACTGGCCTCTACTACACCATTGGGTGTATGGAGTACTAGTAATGCTACAGTAGCTACTGTAGATGCTTCAGGTGTAGTAACAGGCGTAAATAATGGTGTGGCTACAATATCTTATACTATAGCTAGTGGATGTAGGGCTACAACTCAATTTACAGTTAATGTAACTCCTACTTCAATAACTGGCGTACCTGTCGTATGTGAAGGCTTTACAACTACATTGGGCTCTTTGCCAACAGGTGGTACATGGAATTCATCAAATCCTCTAGTAGCCTCAGTTTCAACTTCAGGCGTAGTATCAGGCATCAATGATGGTAATGCTACAATTTCTTATTCTCTTGCTAACGGATGTACTAAAACAGTTTTAGTAACAGTAAATGAAACTCCAGCTGCTAATATTGGTACTCCAAGTACTTGTGTTGGGGCAACTACTACATTGAGTAACACTATCCTAGGCGGAACATGGACAAGTGCTAATGTTTCTATTGCTACAGTAGGCGCAACAACAGGTATAGTAACTGGTGTTACTGGTTCTAATGTTAATATTACATACACATTGCCTACTGGTTGCAGAGCTATTACAAACGTAGTAGTTAACCCTATTCCAGGTTCTATTACAGGTAGTATGTCTATATGTGAAGGAGGTTCAACAAACTTAGCAAATGGCACCTCAGGTGGTTCTTGGATAAGCACTAATACTGCTGTAGCTACTATCGGTTCATCATCTGGCATAGCTGCTGGCGTTGCTTTTGGTACTTCTACAATATCATATGTATTACCTACAGGTTGTCAAACGACACGTACAATCACAGTTAATGCAATACCTGCCCCAATTACTGGTGCTACGGATGTTTGCGTAGGTGCTACAACAACGCTTTCTAACACAACAGCCGCTGGAACTTGGAGCTCAAGTAATACTTCTGTAGCTAATATAGGTATCTATACTGGCGTGGTTACAGGTGTAAGTGGTGGTGTAGCTACTATTACTTATAGACTATCTACAAGTTGTTTCGTTACCAGATCAATTACAGTAAATGTACTTCCAGCTGCCATAACTGGCACAACAACAGCATGTGTAGGTACAACAACTGTTTTTGCAAGCAGTACAGCTGGTGGAATATGGAGTAGCAGTGATAATACAATTGCACAAGTAGGTACAAGTGGTATTGTAACTGGATTTGGTAGCGGTGCAGCAGTAATAACTTATGCTCTGCCTACATCATGTTTCGTTACTAGAAATGTAACTATCTTCCCTGCTCCAGCTCCTATTGCAGGTACATTAGCCATATGTCAAGGTACTACATCAAATCTTACATGTCTTACGCCAGGTGGTACATGGTCTAGTTCATCAACAACAGTTGCAACTGTAGGAATCTCTACTGGTATTGTTACTGGAGTCTTCCCAGGTACATCTATTATCACTTACACTACAACCTCTGGTTGTAGATCTACCGCAATAGTAACTATTAACGGTACACCTTCAGGTATATCTGGTATAGTTAACGTTTGCCTAGGTAGCACATCAACACTCTCTAGTTTATCTGCTGGTGGTGTTTGGACAAGCGGAAATCCTGTAGTAGCTACTGTAGATGCAGCAGGTGTAGTAACTGGTGTTACTACAGGTGTAGCACCTATAACATATACGTTAGGCACTGGTTGCCGTGCAATACAAAATGTAACAGTTAACAATGTTCCTGCTAATATCTTGGGTATAGCAAATATCTGTCAGGCTGCTACAACTAACTTGACTAATGCAACAGGCGGTGGTTCTTGGTCATCAAGTGATAATTCTATTGCTACTGTTGGTACATTAGGTATAGTATCTGGTGTTTTCCCAGGTACTGCTACAATCAGCTACACCTTGCCTTCTGGGTGCTTTAAAACTAGAGAAGTGACTGTAAACGCAGTTCCCGATGCTATAACAGGTGGTGCTGAAATTTGTGTTGGTAGTTCAGACACGTTAACTAGTACTACTGCTGGTGGCATATGGACAAGTGGTGCGCCATCTATAGCAAATATTGGCGTATCTACTGGTTTGATTACAGGTGTTAGTGCAGGTACTTCTGTAATAACGTATACAGTTCCATCTGGTTGCCGCACTTTTGTTGTAGCTACAGTTTACGCTATACCATCTACAATTACTGGTGTTACAAACTTGTGTTCAGGTTCATCTGTTACTCTTGCTAACGCTGTAGCAGGTGGTACTTGGTCTACTAATAATCCTGGTGCAGCTACTGTTGCTCCTGGTACAGGTGTTGTTACAGGAACTGGCCCAGGTTTAGTAAATATTTCTTATACATTGCCAGGAGGTTGTGCTACATCAATTGTTGTTACAGTTACTCCTGCTCCTCCTCCAATTAGTGGAGATCTAAGTTTGTGCGCAGGTGAAACATCTTTGCTTACAAATCCAGTAACTGGCGGAGGTTGGACTTCAAGTAATCCTTCAGTTGCAACAATTGATCTAGGAAGTGGTTTGGTTACCTCGCACACTCCTGGTTCATCTACTATTACTTACACTTTGGGTGTAGGTTGCAGAATTACTACAACGGTTAACGTAGCTCCTGCTCCATCTCCTATCACAGGCCCGGCTGAAGTTTGTATGGGCCACACAGTAACACTTTATAATGCTGTAGCAGGTGGAACTTGGATTAGCTCAGATGTTTCTGTAGCATCTGTTGAAAGTACAACTGGTGTTGTTACTGGTATCGCCAACAATACAGTTGATATTAGATATCAACTTCCGGGTGGTTGTGTTGCCATATTCCCAATGACCGTAAATGCTACACCGAATTTGATTGGTGGACCAGATAGTGTATGTCAAGGAAGTACAACATTACTCACCAACTCTGTTGCTGGTGGTATCTGGACATCTTCAGATGCTTCAATAGCTCCAGTAGATCTATTATCAGGTGTTGTTTCTGGTGTTTCTGTAGGAACAGCAACTGTTTCTTACACTATATTAGGTTCTGGTTGTTATAGAACAGTCGTAGTATCTGTAAATCCAAATCCAGATGTAATTACTGGTTCTACAAATGTTTGTGTTGGTGCAGCTACAATATTAGCTAGCTCTACTGTGGGTGGAATATGGACAAGCAGTGATTTAACAGTTGCAGCTATTGGTTCTGGAACAGGTATCGTAACTGGTTTAAGTTCTGGAACTGCTACTATGACCTACACATTGCCTACGGGTTGTTATACATCTGCATTAGTAGTTGTTAATCCGCTCCCAGCTCCAATTGTTGGTTTCACTGAGATATGTGTAGGTTCTGCTACTACTATGACAAATTCAACTCCATTTGGTACATGGTCTGCTAGCAATGCTAATGTGTCTATAAATGCAACTACAGGAGTTGTGACAGGTATAACTGCGGGTACATCTACTATTACTTATCAGTTATTAACAACAGGATGTTTTGTTACACAGCAATTAACCATCAATCCTTTACCTCCTTCTATATCTGGTTTAGCTAATTTGTGTATTGGTAGCACCAGCTCATTATTCAATGTTGCATCTGGTGGCACTTGGTCTAGCAGTAATCCTGCAGTAGCAACAATTGATGCGTTTGGTAATCTCTCAAGTGTAGCATTAGGAAGTACTACTATTACTTATACGCTTGGTTCAGCTTGTTATGTTACACGCACAGTAAATATTGAGCCAACGCTCAATCCAATAACTGGTGTAACTAATGTATGTGAATTTGCTTCTATTGTGTTGGCAAATGATTATAGTGGTGGTGTATGGACAAGCGGAGATATTACTAAAGCTACTGTAGGTACAACAGGTATTGTAACAGGTGTAGCTGCAGGAACTGTACTCATTACTTATGCTACACCATTAGCAAACTGTTCAGTAACAAAGGCGCTTACTGTAGATCCAGTTCCAAGTGCAATTGTAGGTGCGGATAGTGTATGTGAAGGTTCTAATACTACTTTTGTAAACTCTACTGCTGGAGGTACTTGGAGTTCAAGTAATATCACTGTCGCTACAGTGGGTTCATCTACAGGAGTAGTTGTTGGTATAGCTCCTGCAACAGCTCTTATTTCCTACACAGTTCCTAACGGATGTTCTGCAACTAAAGAGATTTTTGTAAAAGCTCTTGCTAATTCTGGCATAATAGGTGGTCCATCATCAGTTTGTTTGGCTACTAATGTTACTTTAGTAACAAGTGGAGATGCAGATGGCGTATGGAGCAGTAGTAATGCATCAGTAGCATCAGTTGGTACTTCAGGTATAGTAAATGGTGTAGCTGTAGGTACTGCTGTAATATCATATATAGTTACTAATACTTGTAGCGCCGATACTGCAACTTATGGAATGTTAGTGAAGCCAGACGCAGATGCTGGAATCCTATCTGGTAATTCAGCTATTTGTTTGGGTTACACTTCTGCAATGTCTAGCACGGTTGCAGGTGGAGTATGGACAAGCAGTGATACTGAAGTAGCGTCGATTGATGTATTTGGAGTAGTAACAGGCTTAAGTTCTGGTACTGCAACTATATCTTATGCAGTTACTACTGATTGTGGTACAGATTATGCTACTCGAATTGTCACTGTAAATGTACTAGCACCAAATACAGTTATTAGTGTTCATCCGGACACGGTTATTTGTGCTAACTCGCTTTATGTGAACTTTGGTGCGGCTGTTGCTCCAGGTTCTGGAATCAGTTACATATGGAGTGCTGATAATGCAGAGATCTTTGCTACATCTAGTCCAGACAAACAAAATGCAATAGTTAATTTCACTACTCCAGGGTATGCAGTAATACGTATTAAAACACAAATAGATGCTACTAGTTGTTTTGTAGTTGATTCATTTACATTACGTGTTAAGTCTGATTCTGCAACTCGTCCAGAGGTTAAATACTATGCTTCTGAGTTAATATGTATGGATAATATCGCTGAAAAATATCAGTGGGGTTATGATGATGCATTTACACTAGATTCTACTATGATACCTGGTGCTACCTCTCAGGCATATTATCTACCAGTTCCCGATTTTACTAACAAACGTTATTGGGTTATTGTAACAAATGGTGGCTGTTCTGCTAAGGTTTATTATAATGCTCCAACTGATGTTGCAGGTCCAGAACTTTCTGGTGTAAATGTCAATCTATTCCCTAACCCAACAGATGCTCGTATCAATATCCAAGTATCTGGTGCAGGAATTGGTAATACATTATCTGTTAAGATTGTTGATATGCTAGGTAAAGAAGTTGAGGTGGCAGATCTTAAAGATGGTAAAGGTCTAATTGATGTATCTAACCTTGCTTCTGGATTATATTCAGTAGTGGTATTAGAAAATGGCGTAAAAGTAGCTTCTAAGACCTTCGTTAAGAATTAATATTAATTTGTTTCCTTTGAACGGGCTGTCAGATATGACAGCCCGTTTTGTTTTGTCATATGATACCCCCAAAAAAATAGCTACCATAAAATGGTAGCCAATTTTGGTTTGATTTGGTAAATTACTTACTAATAGAACTTTGATAGGTAAGGATATCTTTCTTGATATAGCTTTTTCACTCTGCTTAATATTGTATTTCTTAACCCATCAATATTTCGTTTCTCAGTAGCGGATACAAATATTGCGGACTCGTTAGTTATTGTTTGCCACCTTACCTCTAGTTGGGTAAGCATATCTTTCTTGACATCCTCTTCCAACCATGGATCGAAAATATTTTGTTCATATAGATCCATCTTGTTGAAAATAGTGAGTGTAGGTTTATCAAATGCTTTTAGCTCTTGAAGTGTTTTATTTACTACGCCCATTTGTTCTTCGTAACTAGGATGCGAAATATCAACCACATGCAATAAACAATCGGCTTCTCTTACTTCATCCAGAGTGCTTTTAAAGCTTTCTACCAGATGATGTGGTAGTTTTCTTATAAAACCTACAGTATCGCTAAGAAGAAAAGGTGTCTGTTCGTATACTACTTTTCTTGTGGTTGTATCTAAAGTGGCAAATAATTTATTTTCAGCGAATACATCAGCCTTGCTAAGTATATTCATTAATGTGCTCTTACCTACGTTAGTATAACCGACAAGTGCTATTCTAATATATTCACC
>CALRKH020000015.1:0-42973 GCA_943367855.1 Asaia bogorensis
GAAGAATAGCCTTACCAATAATGGGGTCTTGATTTATGACTATATACCAGATAACACATATGAGGTATTGATAAAAAATGATGCAGCTTGGAATAGTGTTATATCAAATAGTGCTACATGGAGCGTAACAGAAGTAAAATCAGCATGGACTATAAATAGCTATTTTGCAGAGGTTAAAGCAAAAGGCACACAAGAAATAGATGTATTAGTTTCATTGTATGAAAGAGATAAGCAGGCAATAACCCAAATTTTATCGAGACTTGGAGCTACTTTTCTACCCTATCACATGGAGCAATATGGCCTTTACAAAATGCGCATTAATAGAGCTAAAGTTGAACAATTAGCATCATGGTTTAATGTTCGATACATAACTCCATTTTTCGAAGATTCACCGCTTGATAGGAACTCGGTTCCTACAGTTAGAGGTAATAATGCAGGGCAAGTTTCTCCAGTTGGTTATGGTTTAACTGGTCGTGGTGTTACAATAGGAGTAGGAGATAATACGTCGGGCATCTTTCATAGCGATACAAAAGACAGGATTGTAAACTTCAACCCTGCTCCTATGACCAATCATGGCATACATATTAATGGCATTGCAGGTGGAGCAGCGATATTAGACCCCAAGGCAGTATCTATGACACCTGAAGTAAAGTTGCTAAATTATTTTTTCAGCACTGTATTATCGGCAACTGGCGAAATGTATCGCAACTATAATATGACAATTACCAATAACTCATATACAGTTGTTGAAAATGCCTGCTCATACTTTGGTACCTATGATCTCTATTCTAGATTTATTGATACACTTGCTATTCAATATCCAGCTGTTCAGCATGTGTTTGCAGCCGGTAATGATGGAGAGTTGACATGTGGCACTACTCCAGCTGGGTATAGAACCGTAGGAGGAGGTTACCAACCATCAAAGAATACATTGATAGTTGGTTCGGTATCCAGAACAATGGAACAAGCATTTGACCAGTCGAGAGGACCAGTAAAAGATGGTAGAATTAAACCAGAAATTGTTGCTGTAGGTGTAGATGTTTATTCTGGATTGAGAAATAACACATATGGTGAAGCTGGCGGCACTAGTATGGCGGCTCCCCAGGCGGCTAGTGGCTTGGCAATATTAACAGAGCGTTTCAAACAAAAATATAGCTATCAGCCTATAGGTGCACTACTACGAAGTATGATAATCGGAGGAGCTACAGATCTTGGCACACCAGGACCTGATTATAGTTATGGTTTTGGTATCATGAACGTCAAACAATCACTTGAAATAATAGATAAGGGAAACTTCGACAGTGGCATAGTAAATACCGGTAGCTCTAAAACCAGAACTATAAATGTACCTGTAAATACCAAACAACTTAAAGTAACTATATGCTGGAATGATGTACCAGCATCTCCACTATCTGCAAAACAATTGATAAACGATATTGACATAGTATTAATATCCAATACAGGCACAAGATATCTACCCATGATACTCAATCCACTTGCAGGCAAGGAACAAGAACCATCACAGCAAGGAATGGATAGACTGAATAATGTGGAGCAAATTATAGTAAATGATATACCTGCTGGTGATTATACATTAGAGGTAAAAGGCCATAGTATTCCTGTAGGCCCTCAATCATATTATTTGTCATGGCATACAAAATCTAGTATAGTTGAATTGACATATCCTATTGAAAATGAGCGAGTTATAAATAATGACAGTTTAAGAGTGCATTGGGATGATATAGCTGATGGGGGCACATATAAATTACAATTTAGCAGTGATGGAGGGCAAAACTGGACGGATATAAAAAATGACATTGTAGCTACAGCTAAATATTACAGTTTCATACCTGGCAATGTAAACTCAGGTAGATGCAAGGTTAGATTGACAAAAAACAATTCTGCTCAAACTGTTACATCGGGGCAATTTGTAGTATCAACTCAACCTGTTATAAAGTTGAGTGACGATCAATGTCCGGGGTATATAAATACACATTGGTCTCCAGTGCCAAGAGCTACTAAATATTATATGTACAGTAAAGTAGGCACACAAATAGCAGTTGTTGACTCCACAACAGACACTACCTATTCCTACAGTAATATGTCTACTAATGACTGGAACTATGTAGCAGTAGCACCTGTGATAGATGGTGCTGTAGGGTATAGAAGCGTTTCTGTAATTACGATAGCTAACACTGGTAATTGTAATAGTGCAACATCTATTGGCGACCTAGCCATTGAAAGATTATCATCGCCTAAAAACAGTAGGCTCTTATCATCTTTAGCTACAAGTGGCTCATCAATATCTGTGAAGATTAAAAATCTTTATCAAACAACAGCTAATGCACAGGTATATGCAAGAGTGAATGGTGGTGAATGGAAAAACTCGGCTGTAGTGAACATAGCTGATAGAAGTGATATAGTGGTTAATGTGCCAGGTTTCAACTTTGATACAGCTGGAAGCTACAGTATTACTTGCTATGTAAAAAATTTGTCGACTACTGATGTAAACCAAAAAAATGACACTCTTACAGCAATTGTTCGGATTTTACCCAATCTTCCATTAACATTAGATACAGTATTTAGTGATGGATTTGAAATTGATTCGGCATTTACTATCAGAGGTACATCAATAGGCATCACTCAAAATGGATATTGGGATTTTGAAAGCAAGAATGACTCTGGAAGGATAAGATCAAAAGTGTCGGACGAAGTTAGTATTTCAGGCAAAAGGTCAATGTCTATGGATCAATTTATGCCAATGAAAAATGGCAGTAATAATAAATTGATTGGTTCATTTAATTTGGCTCAATATAAGTGGGCCGAAAGTGAATTGAGGTTTGATATTGACTATTTAGTGCACAGCAAACCCAAAGATGTTCAAGGTAACAACGTGTACTTTAGAGCACAAGACAGTGACGACTGGACATACGCAGGTCAATATGATTTTGGAGGATTTCCGGGTACTAAAAAAACATTAAGATCACTATCGCTTAGTGATGCATGTAAGATAACTGGTAAGGATTTCAGTGCAACTACACAAATAGCATTCGGGCAGAATGACACTACACTAATTGGTGGTGTTAACTATGGAACGGGTATAACTTTCGATAATTTCAGGCTGTATATGGTGCAAGATGATGCTATGTTATCTGAAATTATAAGTCCATCGCCTACTAGTTGTGGAATGCCAGAGCAGGTGCCACTAGTTATAAAGGTGAAGAACGGTGTAAATAAAACTATTAAAAATGTTCATCTTTTCTACTCTTTGAATGCTGGACCTGTAGTTTCCGAGCTTATTGATTCAATAAAAGCTAAAGACTCTGTTTTGTATACATTCAGCACACTTCTAGCCATCAATCAGCAAGCATTTAATAAGCTATTGGTATGGATAAGTCAGGACAATGACAGTTACAGGTTAAACGATAGCATACTGAACTATGAATTTATCAATAGTAAAATTATAGACCAGTATCCTTATTACGAAGATTTTGAAACTAATCAGGGTGGATACTATTCTACTGGTTACCTTAACTCTTGGGCATATGGAACACCTAAGTCTACATTGATCAATGCTGCGGCCAGTGGTTCAAAAGCATGGAAAACTAACTTGACGGGGGTACATAACGCTTTTGAACAGTCATATCTATATACACCATGTTTTAGTTTGAAAGGATTATTAAATCCAACATTGAGTTTTGCTATGGCACTAGATATAGAAAACTGTGGTACAATAATGTGCGATGAAGCCTATATGGAATACTCCTTGAATGATGGTGAGTGGAAAAAATTGGGTAATGCAAACAGCGGCACTAATTGGTATGATGCAAACCACAACTCCTGGACAATAAGCGGCTTCACCAGGTGGCATGTAGCTACAATACCGATACCTAGAGAAACGAATAATGACGTAATACGTTTTAGATATGTGCTACAATCAGACCCGGCTGTAAATATGGAAGGTATAGCCATAGATAATGTACATGTATATGACCTTACTTACCCGATATACAATGTTGAAGATTCAATAAGAACAACTACAACAGCTCAACCTAACAAATGGACTACTTCATTAGTGAACAGCAGTCTGATAAATGAAATAAAACACAATACAAGTAGCATTGCAGCAAGTGCGTTATATAAACAAACAGTAGGAAGTAATACAGGGCAAACACAAAAATATATGCCCAGAAGCTATACTATAAACAACAACATATCAGATGACTGCACATTAAGGTTGTACCTGACTGATGAGGATTTTGATAAGTTTTATAATGACTCGACATGTAATAGCTGTACAAAACCAAACAATGTATGGCAACTAGGCACCACCATTTATTCATCCAATAAATTGAATACGGTTAACGATAGACTGACTGATGATACTGCTGGTGAGTTTAGGTTTGTGCCAGCTGCAAACATAGATTGGAAACCATATGCAAATGGGTATAGAGCAGAAATACATATGGATGTATTGGGCGAAATATGGTTTAATGACGGTGGACCTTTACAAAACATGCCAGTCAATGCAGACTATGTTAGTTTTTCTGGATACAGAATAGATAGGAGTAAAATAAGAACATTTTGGCAATCTAAAATAGACACTTCAGTTGGAGCATATATTTTGGAGCGATCGCTGAATGGTCAAACTTTTGAGTCTATTGGCACAATAGCCGCTCAAAAACTGGAAACAGGAATCTATAATTTCATTGACTCTTCTGCCATTGTATCTAATTCAGACAGCATTTACTACAGGCTCAGATTCAACATAAATCAAAATGGGTTGACTCATTACTCCCCTACCCGTTTAGTAACATTAGCCGATAGTGTTGGGGCTTTAGTAACATTATCAACCGAACAAACAGCTACATCAACACTTGTAAGCGTTTGGAAATCAATGATTTATCCAATTGTCAGTGATTATCAATTGCAAAGATCTTCTGATGGCTTCAACTACTCTAATATTGCGAAGATGATGCCAACTGGCAGTAATAATGAAACGTTTACTTATTCTGATAAATTGCGCAGCATAGATGATGGTGCTACAATATTGTATAGAGTAGCAACAACTATATCTACAGGAGAAATTATCTATTCGAATATTACAACTAATAGACTAGTAACTAAACCAGACTTGCTATCAATCTATCCCAACCCATCTACAAACGGGGTGCTCAATATTAACTGGTTTGCCGACCCAGCATCGTATTGTAGGTTTGAACTGAGAACAGTAACTGGTGTATTGGTAGATGGTATAGAAGTAAATACTGAGATGTGGAATAATAAGTTGACTTGGCCTACTAAGGCAAGTCACAAGGGGGTATATCTACTTACAATGTATGCAGCAGGTGTGAAGAAAACAATGAAGGTAGTGATTCAATAATTGCTGTGCAGTATGGTTAACTTTGTGAAGTAATAAGAAAAGCATGCAGTTTTATAAATATCAGGGCACAGGAAATGATTTTATCTTAATTGACAATAGGAGTCAAGCTATAACACTGAGCACTGAACAAATTAGGTTTTTATGCGACAGGAAATTTGGTATTGGCGCAGATGGATTAATGCTGTTGAGCAATGAAGATGGATATGATTTCAAAATGACCTATTACAACTCTGATGGAAACGAAAGCAGCATGTGTGGAAATGGAGGTCGGTGTTTAGTTGCTTTCGCTAAACAATTATCCATTATTAATGATACTGCTTTTTTTGTGGCTATAGATGGCCAACATATAGCAGAGATAATAGAAGGTGGCATAGTGAAACTGAAAATGAATGATGTAGACACCATAAGTATAGCCGATGGACATACTATTCTCAACACAGGTTCACCACATTATATAAAGTGGGTTAAAAACACTGAGGAAATAGATGTATATAATGAAGGAAGAGAGATTAGAAATGCCTATTCAGCTGCAGGTATCAATGTAAACTTTGTAGAACAATCTGAAAAAGGATTGAAAGTGCGCACCTACGAAAGAGGTGTAGAAAACGAAACCTTGAGTTGTGGAACTGGTGTTACAGCATCTGCAATAGCTGCAACATGTTCTAGCGTCGGAGCATTTCAATATGCAATAGATACGCCAGGAGGAACATTGCAAGTAGCATTTACAAAATACAGCGCAACTAGTGCAAAGGATATATACTTGATAGGGCCTGCTACATTTGTTTTTAAGGGAGAGATCAATGCATTTTGATTGTATCATAGTTGGACTAGGATTATCTGGAGCATTACTTTCTCTACAATTAGTTGAGGAAGGATGCAAAATATTAATTATAGACAATGACTCTTCATACGCTGCAAGCCGTATAGCAGGCGGGCTAATGAACCCAGTAACAGGTAAAAGATTGGTAAAATCTTGGGATATAGATAAACTGCTGCCAGTAGCTATTGAAACATATACAGACCTAGCTAAAAAATGGAACTTAGAATTATTGGAAGAAAAGCCAATACTTGATTTTTTCTCCACAGCTGAACAAAGAGAAATATTTATAGAGAAATCACAACTGTTAGATGAGTTTCTATCATTTCCTGCTTACATACAGCATAAGTATGAGCATCTTTTTCATTATCAAAATGGAGTAGGTGTTATAAGCCCATGCTATACTTTGAATGCAAACAGATTATTGATTGCAGCTAGAAATACACTAAAAACTAAAGCAACCATTATTCAGACTAATTTTGACGATGCTCAATTACAGGTACAAACAGAAGGTGTTATTTATGACAACTATAGTACGAATAAGATAGTTTTTTGTGACGGTTGGTCTTCATCTAAAAGACCGTTTTTTGAGCTTCTACCGTGGAGTAGAGATAAAGGTGAGTGTCTGATAATAGATTGTGAGCAACTACCAAGAGATGCTATTTATAAGTTTGGGCAAACCATAATACCATATGAAAATAATCGTTTTTGGGTAGGTGCCAGCCACGACTGGAAGTCGGATATTGATGGTGCAACAGAAAATTATCTATCTGCTACCAAACAAATGCTAGATAAAGTATTGAAAGTGCCGTACACAATTAGGGAACATAGAGTTGGGTATAGACCTGCAAATCTGGATAGAAAGCCATTTGTGGGCTTTTTACCCAATATGAAACATGTGGGTATGCTTAATGGAATGGGGGGTAAAGGTTTCACTTCAGCTCCGTACTATGCTAGGGTAATGGCAGATAATATTATCAGAAATAAAGAAGTGCCAGAAGAGGTTTCGCTATACAGGTTTAAACGACTGATAGAGCGATAAAAATTGATGTGTAACCTGTTAATAGTCAGCTATTTGTTTCTGAATGACGTAGGTATTCAAGTCATAAGAATGAAAGGAGTATTATTTTTTAGAAAAAAAGTCATTCCTTCTTACAAATAGCTATTTTTGTTAAAAATTCAGTAATCACAAAGTACCTTTTGTTGTCTGTAAATGAACAATACTTATAATGATCTGGTCCACCAGACGTTTCATTTTCCCCAAGAAGGGTTTGAACTCAACGACAACGACAACCTTCTGTTTAACGGTGTTGATATTAGAGCTTTAATTGAGAAATACGGTACCCCTTTCAAGTTGACGTATTTGCCCAAAATTGGCATGCAAATTAACAAGGCAAAAAAAATGTTTGCCGATGCTATAAAGCGCCACAAATATGAAGGTAACTATGTGTATTGTTACTGTACCAAAAGTTCTCATTTCTCTTTTATTGTTGAAGAAACACTGAAACATGGTGTTAATCTTGAGACCTCTTTTGCGTATGACATCGATATCATATGGCAGTTATACAAACGCAAAAAGATTAACAAGGACATCTTTGTAATTTGCAACGGCTTCAAAACCAAACAGTATACCCGCAATATTACCAAGCTTATCAATGACGGCTTCAAGAATGTGATACCAGTTATTGACAATAAAAATGAGTTTGAAGATTATAAAAAATCTATCAGAACTAAAGATCCTGTAAATATTGGCATCAGAATAGCTAGTGAAGAGGAACCGACTTTTGACTTTTATACTTCTAGGTTAGGTATTAGAAGCAGAGACATACTGGAGTTTTATGTTGATAAGATTAAAGGCAACGATAAGTTCAGGCTGAAAATGCTTCACTTCTTTATGAACAAAGGCATAAAGGACGATGTATACTATTGGAGCGAACTGAACAAAGTGCTAAACATTTACTGTCAGTTAAAGAAAGTATGTCCAGAATTGAATGGACTTAATATTGGCGGTGGTTTACCAATTAAGCACTCTCTCAATTTTGATTATGATTACAACTACATGATTAATGAGATTGTATCCACTATCAAAAAAGTATGTAAGCGCAACAAAGTAGATGTTCCAGATATTTATACAGAGTTTGGGTCTTTTACTGTGGGTGAGTCTGGGGCTGTAGTATATAGTGTATTAGACGATAAAATGCAGAATGACCGTGAAATATGGTACATGATTGATAGTTCGTTTATCACTACCTTACCAGACACCTGGGGTATAGGCGAAAAATTCTTGATGTTGCCTATCAATAAATGGGATAAAGAATATCAAGAAGTGCACTTAGGTGGCTTAACATGCGATAGTCATGACTTCTATACATCTGAAGAGCATATTAATGCGGTGTTTTTACCTAAGCTAGATAAAGATAAAGGCACAGAGCCTTTATACATCGGCTTTTTTCACACAGGTGCTTATCAAGACCAATTAGCTGGGTATGGAGGTATCAAGCATTGTATGATACCATCTCCTAAACACATAGTGGTAGAGGTGGGCAAAGATGGACAATTGGAAGATTGGCTCTATGCAAAAGAACAATCACCTCAAAGTATGTTGAAAATATTGGGCTACATTAAGTAGCCCTTTTTATTGGTGTTTTTCGATTTTCGGTACCTTTACAACAACTATTGCATGTGTAATAGTAAATAGGATTTGAGTTCATGATTTTCTCGTCGAGATTGATTGAAGATGCTGTAAAAGAGTTTTCTAAGCTGCCAGGAATAGGTAAAAAAACTGCCTTGAGAATGGTGCTTCACTTATTGAAATCTGATAAAAACTCAGTAGATACATTTACTGATGCAATAGCTAAAATGAGGCATAATGTGAAATTCTGTTCGCAATGCCACAATGTAGCTGATAGTGAAACTTGCGAAATTTGTGCCAACCCTGGCAGAAACAGATCTCAAATATGTATAGTAGAAACACTAAGAGATATCATCGCTATAGAGAGCACGCAACAGTATAGTGGATTGTATCATATACTGGGCGGTGTTTTATCTCCATTGGATGGTATAGGTCCAGAGCAATTGCATATAAACTCGCTAGTGGCCAGAGTGAAAGAAATGACAGAACCCGAACTGATAATGGCTCTAAGCCCCACTATAGAAGGAGACACTACAGTGTTTTATATTGCTAAACAGCTTGCAGGTTTGAAGGTGAATATCACTACTATAGCCAGAGGTGTGGCTTTTGGTGGAGAATTGGAATATGCTGATGAAATGACACTTGCAAGGTCTATAGCCAGACGATTGCCTATAGACAATTATGTAACAGCACCTTAATTTTACCGGGTAATAAGTGTTGGTAGTCAGCAATTGGAATGTAGTATTTCAAATGCTCCGAATTAGCCAAAATAAACTACTTTTGAATTCTAAAACGACAGAAAAAAACTATGGCTGAAGCGATACGTATGCCGCTACTTAGCGATACAATGAAAGAAGGAATCATTGCAGAATGGCATAAAAAGGTAGGCGACACTGTAAAGTCTGATGACATAATAGCAGAAGTAGAAACAGATAAGGCCACAATGGAAGTGATGCCTTATGTAGACGGTACACTTTTGTATATTGGTGTAGAAAAGGGAAAAGGCGTACCTGTAAACGGCATTATGGCCATCATTGGTAAAGCTGGCGAAGATTTTCAATCGATTTTAGCTGGTGAAGGTGGTGCAGTAACTACTACAGCAGCCCCTGCAAATGAGCCAGAACAAGCTGTAGCTACATCTGTTGCAGCAGCAGTAGCTGAGCCAACAACTGCCCCAACAGCAGTAACTGGTGATGATAGGGTAAAGGCATCTCCACTTGCTAAAAAACTTGCTGAAGACAAAGGAATAGACATAGGTGCTATAAAAGGTAGTGGTGACAATGGCAGAATTATAAAAAGAGATGTAGACAGTTTTGTACCAGCAGCTGCAACAGTTCATGTACCTACTAACGCAGCTACAGCAGCACCTGCATCTGCAGCACCAATAATACCAGTTGTTGTAGGTCAGGAGGGGCATACAGATACTCCACTTACACAAATGCGTCGCATAATAGCTCAGCGCCTTGCAGAAAGTAAGTTTAGTGCTCCACACTTCTACCTGCGCATGACCATAAATATGGATAATGCAATGGAGTCAAGAAAAGCTATCAACCTGGTATCGTCTGAAAAAGTATCGTTTAACGATATGATAATAAAGGCATGTGCTATGGCGCTACGCAAACATCCGGCTGTAAACAGCTCTTGGATGGGAGACTTTATACGTCATAATCATCACATACATATAGGTACTGCAGTGGCTGTAGACGAAGGTCTGATAGTGCCTGTTGTGAAATTTGCTGATCAAAAATCACTTTCTCAAATAGCTGTCGAAGCTGGCAATTTGATAGATAAAGCAAGAAATAAAAAAATTCAACCGCACGAGTTCACTGGCAATACCTTCACTATATCCAATCTGGGCATGATGGACATAGACGAATTTACTGCTATCATCAATCCACCAGATAGTTGCATACTTGCTGTAGGCAAAATAACTGCTACACCTGTAGTAGAAAATGGTAGCGTAGTAATCAGAAATTTGATGAAATTGACACTAAGCTGTGACCATAGAGTAGTAGATGGTGCAGTAGGTTCTAAGTTCTTGCAAACACTAAAAATGTATCTTGAAAACCCGGTTACTATGCTTGCATAGTAACCAAAACTCTGCAACGAATGAGGCTATTAACAAACTATATAGTGAGCTAATCAGTTTAAATCGTAACTTTGCAAAATCTAGGTTATCAGTTTAGTAAATATTATTAAAGTACAACTTCAATGTCTATATTAAGTATTAAGCCGCAATTGCTAATGGGCATGCCAAATTCAGGAGAGTTGATGATTCTTCTTTTGATCATCGTAGTTCTGTTTGGTGGCAAAAAAATTCCAGAGCTAGCACGTGGCCTTGGTAAAGGTATTCGTGAATTCAATGATGCTAAAGATGGCATCAAGAATGAAATTGAAAGTGGACTGAAAGAAAAAGATAAGGCGCAATAGTCTATATCTTTCAGCCTACCATTACCTTATATTTTAGTCAGCTTCCCTTTCTTACAGGGTTGCATGCTTCACCGCCTCAAAAACGATAAAACATGCAAATCAGATCTTTATTGTTATTAGTTACATCGGCTTTATTAGCCAATACTACAGTTAATGCTCAGCAATCATCGGCAGGCGTTACACAACGTGTCATTGGCATAGTGAAGCGCGATACTGTAGCAGTAGTTCCGAATTCAATTGTAGGAAGTACGGACTCAAAATCATTTAATGAATTGCCCAAGCCAAAATATGGCCCTGTACCATTAGCTGGTACTAAGTCTTATTTTGGTGAAAAGAATGACTTTGTTAATGACTACGTACGAAAGTATTTGGAGTCTCATAACAAAACACTCAATAATGTGCAGAATGCTAGTACCAAACCTTTTTATGTAATAGACAATGTGTTGGAAGAAAAGCAAATGCCCAAAGAGTTGAAGTATTTGGCAGTTATTGAGTCTGCTTTAAATCACAAAGCAGTTTCTAGAGCTGGTGCGGTGGGCCCATGGCAACTAATGGAGTCAACTGCCAAAATGATGGGGCTAAAGGTAAGTAGACACAGAGATGATAGAACTGACTGGTACAAGTCTACAAATGCAGCTACTAAATATCTTGAAATACTATACAATGATTTACAAGATTGGTTGCTAGTAATAGCTGCCTACAACAGTGGCCCAACTCCGGTTCAAAAAGCAATAGCAAAAACAGGAAGCAGAAATTTTTGGGATATAAAAGAATATCTTCCAAAAGAAACTCAAGGTCATGTGTTGGCTTTTATAGCTACTGCAAGCATTTTTGAGAATCTCAATAAGTTTATTAACCTTGGCAGCGTACCACTCGACTTTAAGTTTACTAAAGAAGAGGAACAACTGCCAGCTGCCAAACCAGGAAGTAAAGTACTTACTGGCCAAGCTGCTATAGCTAATGCTCCAAATGTAGCACCTAATGCAGCTGCAACTACCACAACAAACAATGCTGGAACTAACACTACACCCTCTACTACTGCAGCTGTAGAAAATAAGGTAGTAGCCGACAAAGTGACATTATCAAACGAGGAGTTACTTTCATCAGCAATTATCAGAATTAAAGAGCCTATACATTTTGATTTAATATCGCAAGAGTTATCAATAGACAAGAAGCTTTTGGTTAGATGGAATCCTGATTACGACCAATTTGCACTTAAAGCTAACTATCCTACTCCATTCTACAGGCTTAGAATACCTAAAGAAAAATTAGAGTCGTTTATGAGTAAAAAAGAGCAAATGGCTAAACGCTCTGAGAGTTATTATAAGCAGATAACTCAATAAAGAGATAAATACTACTTTTGCAAACCTTCGGCTATTGAGTCGAAGGTTTTTTTATTTGATTATATAAACCTGTATCTATGTCGCAGCCTGCATCAAAAACACAAAAGTATTGGCAGCTTATTATGGCCAGCCTAAAAGGTGATGAGTTTGATTATACTTCTATTGGACTCAAATCAGCAGTTTTTTTGTTAGCCATACCTATGATGCTGGAATTGGCATTAGAATCTGTTTTTGCTGTAGTAGATATATATTTTGTTAACAAACTAGGGGTACATTCTGTATCAGTTGTTGGCCTTACAGAGTCTGTTATCACTATAGTTTATTCTGTAGGTATAGGTCTTAGCGCAGCAGCCACAGCTGTGGTATCTAGGCGTGTGGGAGAAAAGGACTTAAACGGCGCTTCAAAGGCTGGTGCTCAAGCTATATTAATAGCTTTAGTCTCATCAATGTTAATTGGCATTCCTGGTGCATTGTATGCAGATAGATTGCTAGGATGGATGGGTGCTGAACCCACAGCTATAGCAGAAGGGGCGCAATATGCGAAAATTATGTTGGCAGGCAATCTTGTGATCATACTATTGTTTCTAATCAATGGCATTTTTAGAGGTGCTGGTAATGCTGCTATTGCTATGAAAAGTCTATGGATAGCCAATCTATTCAATATTGCCCTCGACCCAATTCTAATATTTGGTATAGGTAGCATAGAGGGATTCGGTGTTACTGGGGCAGCTATAGCTACTACTACTGGTAGAAGTATTGGTGTTATATATCAGCTAGTTCAGTTAAAAAAAGCCAATGGTAGTTTGGAGTTGAAGAAAGAGCATTTTGTTCCAGACATCAAACAGATGAAAAATTTACTTTCTATTTCACTGCCAGCTACTGCACAGTTCATAATAGCATCGGCTAGTTGGATATTTTTAGCTGCAATGGTAGCTGAGTATGGGTCTACAGTATCGGCAGGTTATCAAACAGCTATTAGATTAATTACATTTTTCATAATGCCTGCTTGGGGCATGAGTAATGCAGCCGCTACATTAGTAGGTCAAAATCTAGGAGCCAGTGCCCCTCAAAGGGCTGAAGACAGTGTGCGCATTACTACTATTTTCAACGTTATTTTTATGGCTTTTGTTACCGTCTTATTTTGGGCAATACCCAACCAGATAGTGCAGCTGCTCATACCAGAAACTGCAAATGAAGAACTACTGTATGCTGCGGATGCACTAAAAATAATTTCAGCAGGATACATATTTTATGGAATAGGCATGGTGGTAACACAAGCCTTCAATGGTGCAGGTGACACCAAAACACCTACCTGGGTTTACATTTTTGGTTTCTGGATTTTTCAGGTGCCTTTTGCTTACTACATGCACAAGTTCAGCGGTATGGGAGCAAATGGTATATTTATTGCCGTGCCAATTGCCGAAACTCTAATGGCAATTGTCATGTTCTTATTGTTCAAGCAAGGAAAATGGAAAACCATTAAGGTCTAAATAATCTCCACTAAAGACCATGCTCATTTACCAAGTAGATGAACTGAGCTAGTGTAGATGCACCCAATTTTAATTCTCTATGGTTCACAGCCTCAAAAACATCTGCAGCAGTGTGGTGGTAGTCGAAATATCGTTGAGAGTCGGGCAAAAGTCCTGCTAATGGCACTTTTTGTTTGTTGCCTAGTGGGCTGATGTCTACACCACCTTCTTCTTTTGTGAAGTCATAAACATTGTATGGTTCAAATAAGTAGGCATAGCTCTGTATTTTCTTCTTCTTTATTTCATCCATTTCCAAGCCTATGCCTCTTGGCGAAAAACCGCCTGCGTCGCTTTCTATTGCAAGCAAATGTTTCTCGCCTTTTGCTATTGCAGAGTCGCAATAAGCATGTCCACCTTTGTTACCATTCTCTTCGTTCATAAATAGGACAGCCCTAATAGTATATTTAGGTTGGTAACCTATTGCCTTGAAGGTGCGAAGAACCTCAATAGACTGAACACACCCAGCGCCATCGTCATGCGCACCTTCACCTACATCCCACGAGTCGAGGTGCCCACCAACCACTATAATACTATCTGGTTGTACTGCTCCTTTTATTTCACCTATCACATTGAATGATGGAACCATTTTATCCATCATCTTACATTCTGATTTCATTTTGGCTACAACTTTACCCTTCTTGCAAGCAATAGCAATTGCATCGGCAGAGTAATTGCCAACAGCCATTTCTGGTAATTTCTGAACATCGTCTTCGTAATGCATACTACCAGTATGCGGATAATCATCTTCGCCAGTAGACATAGACCTAATGATGACACCTACAGCACCTCTCTTGGCCGCTATATTGGGGCTATTCCATCTATATGCTACTGCATCTCCATAACCCTGAAACGTTGTTATAAAATCTTGCCTGAATCGATAATTGAAAAATACAATTTTACCTTTCACAGCACTTTCGGGCATTGCATTATATTCTTCAAAACTATTTGCAAGCACCACTTCGGCCTCAAGGGTTTTGCCATTTGTGCCTATACTATTGCCCAATGAAAGTACAGGAATGTTCTTAAAACCATTACCCAAATTCAATTCTAATGATTCTTTTCCACGTACCCAGTGAGGTACATTAACGGGTTGCAGCCATACACTATCGGCCCCTGAGGCTTTCATAGCTTTCTCACCCCACAATACTGCTTTAGCCGCAGCAGGAGATCCGCTTAACCTATGACCTACTGTTTTGCATAACACTCGAAGATCTTCATAGCATTTGCCACGTAGCAAAACTTCATCTGAGATCTTGCGAAACATATCGGCATCTTGAGCACCAGTATAGCCGGCCTGCAACACCATAAGAATGGAAAGTAGTTTTTTCATTTTTCGTTAGGTAAAAACCTGAATAAAAATTATCGATTAATCTTTGGTGTTAGCACCTTTGAATTGATGATGAACTTCTTTAAAAAGTACGTTGAAAGTAGTGAGAGAGCCGTACACCGCAGTGATATACTGCTGTAAATCTACTTTTTCGTCATCTTCTAAGCCTTTATGAGCATTTATCTTTTGCTCCATTACTCTCAGCTTGTCTCTCACCATTACTATCTTATGAAAAAAGGTATCTATTGGCACCTCTTTTGATTGTAGTGTAGCATCGCCTGGTTTCATAACCAGCATACCCCTACGCCATCTCTGTGCTATGGGCACTAGCTGTGTGTCGTGCAATCTCTGATCTAATATATTGTGCAATGCCTGCTCTATGTCTGCAATGGTAATTTGTTCATTACCACCGCTAGTCGACGCTTCTGTAGCCTCTATTACTTTTAGTTCAGCATAATCTTTACTAATGCTTTTTACGCCTTGTTGCGATTTGAACCAAATAGTCAAAAACTCAGATGCAGTATCTACTACTACACCTTTGCCAAAATGGGGATGTTCTACTCTGGATCCTATACCTATCTGTAAGCTCATATTTTAGGTGATTTAGCCTACAAAATAAGTAAAAATTACACTTTGGCAACAGCTGTTGAAAGATGATGTACATTAATCTCCTATCTACTTATAGTTTTTGGCTTACAAGCTTATTTTCTAGTTCCAGTATTTGTGTTTCATACAATTTCACATTGTATTCAGCTGTGTAAAATCTAATTACAGCCAAAACAAAGGAATTTTCAGCCTCTTGAGATTCCAGAGTAGTACCAATACCTACTTTAAACCTTGCTTGCTGCACATCAACATTCTCTTTGGCAACTTCTATGTTTTCTTTAGCCAGATTATAAGCAGCAACCGACAGGTTGTAATTTCGCCAGGCTATTCTTATTTGTCTACCGATAATTGTGTTTTGCCGTTCAAATAACAGTTCATCTCTCATTGCCTGAAGCGATGCCACTATTGCTTGCCTGCGAATATTACCACCCTGAAAGACCGGCACAGATATATTGAATCCACCAGATGCACCATATATCTGAGAGAACAATGCAAAACCTGTTGCACTAGTATTTCGAGAGTAAGTGTAAGCACCAGATAATGCAACTGTTGGCAAAGCGTATGTTTTAGCAATATCAGCGTTTAAAAGCGAAATCTCTTTCGATTTTTTAAATGCCTGCAATGAATAATTAAGATTTCTAGTTTCAGACTCTTCTTGTTTTTTTAAGCTGGCAGTGATAGAAATGCTATCATCTACCTTGTAAATTTTGCCATTTAGCTCCCCCATCAATACACTCAGGCTATCGCAGGCATCGGCAAATTGCAACACATAGGTCAATGAGTCTGCCTGACGTGCATTGTAATCAACTTTTGCCTGTAGTAAATCTACTTTAGCACCCGAGCCCGTGGTATATTTCAAGTCGGCCAACTTCATTCTGGTTTTGGCCAAGCTGATAGCTGTATCGGCAGCTACTAATTGTTTCTGTTGCAACACTGCTCTGGCATAAGTCTGTATTACTCTTGAAACTGTATTTTGTATTTGAGCCTTCAACTGGTATTCAGCGAGTAATTCTTGATTTTGTAATTGCTTTTTCACCAAAAACATTCTTCCACCATCATATACAGTCCAGCTAGCTGTAACGGCAGGGTTCAGTGATGTATTTTTTGCATTTGGGTTATTTTGCTCGCTTCCATTAGCAAGGTCACTCTGCACATTGTTTCTACTCATACTGCCATTTATGCCAGCATTTATCTGAGGTGAAAAACCAGCATTACCATAGGTATTGTTCGCATTAGCTTGGCTAACAGCAATGCCAGACATTTGTATATCGAAATTCTGTTTTAATGTTTTGACAATTGCCTGCTGCAGTGTCAAACGCTCTTGAGCGTAATTGTTGAGGGGAATAGCTATAACTGAAAGAATGAAACAACTTAATACCTTATTTCTCATACTACTTTTGCCACTTTTAAGCAGCTACTTTAGTTCAAAAGTGATGATTAAATAGGACTTTACCAATTGGTGTATTCTATCTAGTCTTAGATGGCAACACTGTATAAATAGCATAATTAACTAGCCTGCATGCTTATTTGTTCATTATGACTGAGTTCTACATAATAGTTATCAATATATTACGGTGCAATAGGTAAACCTTACAAAAATATTTGTCGGCATTTTAACTAATATTTTTAACACCACTACATCAGTTACTATAAGAACAGTGACTGAAACTGTTATCTTTGTTGGTTACAAGTAAAAATTGTTCATGAACAAAACACTCTTTTCCCTACTAGCTGCTTCTACCCTATTGTTTCAATCTTGCTCTGAGGATTTTAATGTTGCAGCACCTTATAAAGATGTTACTGTGGTATATGGTTTTCTGGACATGTCAGATACTGCGCACTATGTAAGAATTCAAAAAGCATTTTTGGATGAAAACAAAAGTGCATTAACCATGGCTAAAGAAGTAGATTCTAACTTTTACAGCAATATCAATGTACGTATAGAAAGATATGCAGCTAATGCTACTGCCAACTATGTTGATTCTATTCACCTAGATAGAGTTGATTTGGTACAAGAAGGATATCCCAAAGAGCCCGGTGTTTTCTTTAATGCACCAAGCTATGCATACAAATTTAAAGGAGCATTAAACCCAAATTTTGTATACCGACTCAAGATAGTGAATCTTACTACGGGCAATATTGACTCGGCCGAAGCATCAGTAATAGATACAGCTAAAGCTAGCTTCACAGTAGATCAAATTGACAATTCGTCTATAAATCTGGCTGGCATGAATTTCTATTCTGTAGTGCCCAACAGAAATTTCTCAATTGATGTACAATACAAAGCACCTACTACTTACAACTATAAAGGGCGCACATCGCCAGTAGCTATTGCACAAGCATTTATCAAGTTCAATTGGGCCGACTCTAATATTTTAGACAAAACCAAAGTATGGCGTTCATCAGAGTATAATAGCGGATATATTGGTGTTACAACACAAGGCTTTACTTTCAGAAACGAGAATCAATCCTTATACAATTCTCTAGCTAATGGTATGGGAGCAGCTCCAGCTAATGTATTAAGATACCTCGATAGGTCTGAAATAACAGTTTACCTTTCTACTTCCGATTATGTATCTTATATCAACTCTCTTGCACTTCAAGGTAGCGGTTTGACTGGTAGCGAAATAGCGCCAGTATATACCAATGTAAGTGGTAAAAATGTGTTAGGTATCTTTACTTCTAGAGCCAAAAGAACTGGACCAATTACTATAACAAAGAGAACAATTGACTCACTGATGGTTAGTCCATTGCTCAATTCAGCCAATATTAAGGGTACAGTTTACTAATAGCTATATCTTCATATTTTGCGCACCTTTGTATCAAATTAAGATGCAATGGTGCGCAATTTTATTTTACTGCTTTTGGCTCTTGTTTATTGTCCATTTTTATTGAATGCACAGTACCATTTAAAGGAAGACCTTTCATTAAAGTACATCATTCAGGAGCCAAAGATCAAAACAAGTAAAACCAAGGTATTGGTATTATTACATGGTTATGGCAGCAACGAACAAGATTTAATAGGCTTAAAAGAAGGTTTGCCTCAAGATATTAGAATTATAAGTTGTCGTGCTACTTATCCATTGGCACCAGATGCATATCAATGGTTTGAGCGAGAGATGGTGAATGGGAAATATACTGGTAAAGAAGCTCACATAGATAGTAGCCGCAAACTAATATTAAAATTCTTATCACAAATACAGGTGAAATATAAATGTGAGGCTAGTGACATTTACTTATGTGGCTTTAGTCAGGGTGCTATAATGGCACTAGCAGTTGGCTTGTATAATCCAAATATTGTTCGCGGCATAGGTGTACTTAGTGGAAGATTGCCAGAGTCTGTGAAAAGAGATGTGCAATCTAAAGAAGACCTAAAGAAACTATCTGTTTTTATAGCTCATGGTAATAAAGATGACAGATTGGGGTATGATGAAGCAATAGCTACAGACAAGTACTTGAGAGCCATAGGATTGAAACCCAACTTCAAAACATATGAAGGAATGGGACATTCCATATCTGCACAAGAAGTAAAAGACCTTACTGCATGGCTCAATATGCCGCAGTAAGGTCTTCGTTAGATTAATTATAACTATCGCAGATATTATCTACTATGCAAAAGCACGCTCTATGAGCTGATTTTGCTCCATTGCATGCTTTTTGGCAAAACCAGTAGCAGGAGAAGCACTTGCCGACCTACTTATAAACTTCAATGGCAAAATTGGCTGATCGGCAGTACAAACAAGATTCATTTGTAGATACCATTGAGCGCCCATATTTTGTGGTTCTTCTTGCACCCATACCCACTCAGCATTTTTATATTGCTCGCGTAGGTTGGTAAGCTGTTTCACAGGCAATGGATATAGTTGCTCTAATCTCACAATTGCAATATCCTCTCTCTTGTCAGCAATTTGTTTTTCACTTAAGTCAAAATACATCTTGCCACTGCAAAGTAGTACACGTTTTACTTTTGATGCATCTTTTACATAAGTATCATCCAATACCTCTTGGAAACCACCAGTTGTAAATTCAGACATGGTAGAATAAGACCTCACATGTCTCAAATTTGCCTTTGGCGAGAAATTGACCATTGGTTTACGGAAGTCCCATGCTAGTTGTCTACGCAAAGCATGGAAGAAGTTAGCAGACGTTGTAATGTTTGTTACTACCATGTTTAGCTCAGCGCAGTTTTGAAGGAAACGCTCCATACGAGCACTTGAGTGCTCAGGACCTCCACCTTCATATCCATGTGGCAACAGCATTACTAATCCATTCATACATGCCCATTTTTGCTCTGCACTAGACAAGTACTGATCTATTATAATTTGCGCCCCATTTACAAAGTCACCATACTGAGCTTCCCACAATACTAGATTGTGTGGGTTGGCCATTGCATATCCATACTCAAAACCAAGAACCGCATACTCACTCAATAAAGAGTTGTATATGTAGCTACTACCCTGCTCTTCACTTAGATTACTAAGTCTATTATAAGGTTTGTTATTGCTCTGGTCATATATAACGGCATGTCTGTGAGAGAATGTGCCACGTTTTACATCTTCTCCACTTAGGCGAACCTCTTTACCAGAGTCGAGAATGCTGGCATAAGCCAACAATTCACCAGTAGCCCAATCTACTTTCCCATCTGCTTCAAATAGCTTCACTTTATCTTGAAGTAATTTTTCAACTTTCTTGAGTGGGCCAAAACCTTCAGGCCACTTCATTAAGCTGGAAAAATAATTTTTGAATTGCTCAGCTGTAATACTTGTATTAGGAGAAGAATCAAAGTCGGACTCTGTAGCCTTTCTTAATTCTTTCCACCACAACTCAGGTTTTTGATATTTATAAGGAAGCGGCTTTTGCTTTACTTCATCCAGACGTTGCTGAAGGTCATTCCAAAAGTTGGTTTCCATTTCTTTTGCTAAATCCTTTGCACTTTCCTCGCCCTGATTGAGTAAGAATTGAGTGTATAGCTCTCTTGGGTTTGCATGTTTCTCTATGAGTGCATACAAAGAAGGTTGCGTAAACTTAGGCTCATCTCCTTCATTATGACCATGTTTGCGATAGCAAACCATGTCAATAAAGATGTCTTCATTAAACTTCTGACGATATTGTAATGCCAGAATGCTGCACTTTACCACAGCTTCAGCATCATCTCCGTTTACATGTAGAACAGGACATTGCAACATTGATGCTACACTAGTTGAGTAATCGGCAGAGCGCGCATCATCAAAATCTGTTGTAAAACCTATCTGGTTGTTGATAACATAATGTATTGTACCACCAGTATTATAACCAGGTAGCTTCGACATTTGCAACAATTCATAAATGATACCTTGCCCAGCTACAGCTGCATCTCCATGTATAAGTATTGGAAGTACTTTATCGTATTCTTTGCTGTAAAGAGTATCAGCTTTGGCTCTAGCAAAACCCTCAACTACTGGATTTACGGCTTCGAGGTGCGAAGGATTGGGTGTTAATTGAACATTTATGTTTTTACCAGAGGGGGTTACAATATCGCTATGGAAACCTAAGTGATATTTCACATCACCACTACCCATAGTCATATCTTCTGGCAGATTTCCTTCAAATTCTGAGAATATCTGCTCGTAAGTTTTTCTAAGAATATTGGCTAGTATATTCAGACGACCTCTATGTGCCATACCAATTACTACTTCGCGTACACCAGCATCGGCAGCATCGTTAATAATGGTATCAAGTGCAGCTATAGTTGATTCGCCACCTTCCAGTCCAAAACGCTTTTGACCTATGAATTTGGTGTTCAAGAATTTCTCGAACATTACACCTTCATTCAGCTTCTCCAGTATCCTCCTACGTTGACCTATAGATAGAGGTTTACTCATCAAGCCTTCAAAAGTATCCTGTACCCATTTACATTTTTCAGTATCGTTTATGTAAGTGAATTCTATACCTACATTACCTGCATAAACTAGTTTTAGTTTCGCTAAAATGTCTTTTAGTTTAGCATCTTTTAACCCAATAAATTGTCCTGCTGAAAATGAAGTTTCCAGGTCGGCATCTGAGAGTTTGAAGTCTTTCAGTTCTAGACGAGCATTTCTATCTTTTCTAGGCCTTATTGGGTTAGTAGTTGCAATTAAGTGAGCGCGCTTGCGATAAGCACGAATGAGTTCAAAAACGCTCATTTCTTTCTCTAGAACAGCCGTACTAACATTTTTGGCTCCAGTTGTAGCCAAATTATTATTAACCGCAAAGTCGAAACCTTCGAAAAACTTTTTCCATTCAGGGTCAACAGTAGTTGAATCCTTCGAAAAATCCTGATACAATGATTCTATGTATGCAGTAGTTGGTCCTGTAACGTATGAGAAATCCTTCATCTCGCTAGCTGTGTATCTAATATCTATTATTGAAACAAAACCTGCCCAGCATGGACAGGCATTTTACTGGAGGTGCAAGTTAACTAAATACTACTAAAATACCCACCTGTGCAATCCAATTTTAGGATGAACTTTAGTGTGCATTAAACAAAAAAATAAGGATGCCAGTTTTGGCATCCTTATTTAATTATAAATTAAGTTATAATTATTTTGCAGAACCTTTTGCTGCTTGGTATTTAGAAAACTGATCAGCAGACATTACTGCCTGAAAACGCTGATCTCTTCCCATATTCATCTGCATAGTTTGACCAGGACCTGCACCACCAGCTTCTGCAGCCAATTGTGCTTGTCTCTGATAATCTAGCTCAGCAGAGTATATGCCTTTGTACTGTTCTTCAGTAAGACCATATTGTTTTTGAATAGCACGTGCATTGTTTTCTGCCAGTTTCTCTACACCTGTCACTCTACTTGTAGTAGTTGCCGACGCTGGTATGTTGTTTTTTGCTTTTGGAGCACCCGCTTTAGATTGTGCAAATGTAGCTGCGCTGAACGCTGCAAGCATAAGACAAGTTGTGATTAGCTTTTTCATATTTCTTGCTTTTAAGGATTTGACTAATTGACTACTAAATTATGGTATATTCTACTAACTACAATCAAAGTAATAAAAATTCTTAATCGAAAAGCAATGCAACATGCCGAAATATGCGCCAGTAAAGCATTACAGATGATTTATTTAAATTACATGAAACTACATTTTACTAACCAATAGTTAATCAACAACAAAAATATAAGTATAGAAGCTAGCTAAAATCTGCATATAGCAGGTACTTTTTTCTGGTTTGTTTAAATTGAGTTAGACCTTGCTGCCATGTCATTTTAATATCTTGCTCACTCATACCGTCTTTTATCTGTTGTTTCAAGGTAGAATTACCACATAATTTATCAAAGAATGGCGTAAAAAACGAGTCCTTTTTAGGATAATATTTGTATGCCTTTATAAGCCATGAAAGGTTTAACCCAGCAATTTGATTTGCGTCCACTTTTTCTCCGTAACACAACTCATTGATATACGGAGGTTTGGACGCCCCAACCCTAGAACTAGGTGTAAACGTGTATGGAAAAACATCAATAGGAAATTGAGGACTGCCATATATCTCAAAAGGCAGTTCTGTGCCTCTGCCTACACTAATTGGTGTACCTTCAAACAAACACAATGATGGGTATACTGCTATTGATTGCTTAGTTTTAAGGTTGGGTGAAGGTGGAATTGGCAATTCATATTTATCATTATGCGTGTAATTGATACAAGGCAGAATATCTAATTTGAGCTTATTGCTACCCTTCACCCAACGCTCCCCCTTCAACATTTTTGCATACTCACCACACGTCATACCATATACTATGGGAATTGCTTGCATGCCAACAAACGACTTTTGACTTGATTCTAATATAGGACCATCTACATAATACCCATTAGGATTTGGTCTATCAAGCACTAACAATCTTTTGTTGTTCTCAGCACATGCTTCCATACAATACTCCAATGTAGATATGTAGGTATAAAATCGCACTCCTACGTCCTGCAAATCATACACCAGCACATCTATGTCTGTCAGCATTTCTTTACTTGGCTTTTTGTTTTTGCCATATAAAGAAACAACAGGTATGCCAGTAGCAGAGTCAACAGCATTAGCAATGTGCGCACCCGCATCAGCATTACCTCTCAACCCATGCTCAGGCACAAAGACCTTCAATACTTTCACTCCCTTAGCCATTAAAGCATCTAAAAGGTGCGTTCCATTAAATTCCGAAGTCTGGTTGACCACTAAAGCAACTTTCATTTTGCCTATCTTTTTTACTACCAATTGCATATCTGCTTCTGCTGGTTGAGGCTTTTTGAGCTGGCCATAAGTGCAAAAACTGATGAAGTTGACAGACAATAACAAGAAAAAAAATAAGCTACGTAGCAACACCTTTAGATGAATTTTTGTTAAAGATAAGGTTGCTTCCACTTCTATGTAGTAACTTGCACAGCAATTTTAATAACAGTTAAACAAAAAAGATGCAACAAGTAAAATCAGGCGACAAAGTAAGTGTTCACTATCATGGTCGTCTTACAGATGGCTCCACGTTCGATAGCTCAGAAGGTCGTGAGCCACTATCTTTCACAGCTGGTGCAGGACAAGTAATAAAGGGATTTGACGAAGCGGTAATCAATATGACTACCGGCGATAAAAAAACAGTTCAAATACCAGTTGATCAAGCCTATGGCCATCACAACGAAGGAATGATAATGGAATATCCAAGATCTGAATTCCCAGCTGAAATGGTACCACAACTGGGCATGGAATTGCAAATGGGCGACGACCAGGGCAATGTATTCCCAGTAGTTATTGTTGATATCAATGATGAAGTTGTTACACTTGATGGCAACCATCCTCTTGCTGGTCAAGATTTGATATTCGACATTGAGCTAGTATCTATAGGATAATTGCTAAACAGCATATAATAGCGGGGCAAATGCCCCGCTATTTTTATTAGAAAAATTTAGGAACAAAACGTACAACAGCTAAATAACGATGCAAACAATAATCTCATACGAGCAGCTTTATTCATTCACAAAATGTGTTTTTGTAAAGATTGGCTGCAGTGATTCAGATGCTATTTTAGCTACAGATGTACTATTATCCGCCGACTTAAGAGGTATTGACAGCCATGGTGTAGCCCGTCTGTCGGGTTACGTGCGCCTTTGGGAAGCAGGAAGAATAAATACTAACCCAACAATAAAAGTGATTCACGAGACACCCTCAACGGCTGTAGTAGATGGAGATTCGGGATTAGGGTTGATTGTAGCACCTTTCGCTATGAAAGTTGCTATAGAAAAGGCGAAAAACGTAGGAACTGGTTGGGTGTCGGTGAGCAATAGTAATCACTTTGGTATAGCTGGGTATCATGCCATGATGGCGCTAGAACAAGATATGATAGGAATGGCAATGACTAATGCCAGTGCATTAGTAGCGCCTACATTCTCTACAGAGCGGATGCTGGGCACCAACCCCATTGCTGTAGCTATACCTGCCAATAATGAACCACCATTTGTAGCAGATATGGCTACCACTACCGCAGCTAATGGTAAATTAGAAATATTACAACGCAAAAATGCCGATACTCCAATAGGATGGGTGCAAGACAAAGATGGGAATAGCTCTACAGATGCAAACATTTTGAAAAAAGAAGGTGCTTTATTGCCCTTAGGTAGTGATAGAGAGCATGGTAGTCATAAAGGATATGCACTGGGTAGCATAGTAGATATATTCTCAGCTGTACTAAGTGGTGCTAGTTACGGTCCTTGGGCTCCACCTTTTCCTGCATATGTGCCAATGCCCCAGAATATGCCAGGAAAGGGTCTGGGTCATTTTTTAGGCGCAATGAGGATTGATGCTTTTAGGCCTGCAGATGATTTTAAGAATCATATGGATAACTGGATTGGCAGATTTAGAAAAGCAACACCTGCTGGCAACGAAAAAGTATTAATACCGGGAGACCCCGAAAGAATAATGGAACAAGAAAGAAAAAATGCTGGCATTCCTATTGTCAGTTCGGTTATTACCGATTTAGAATCATTAGGTGATAAATTGTCCATTGATTTTAGAAAGCACATCGCATAATTGCGCAGCAAATTCTGAACTTTGCTGAACATATGTATACTAAGGCTTCAGTTTTCATTACTATTACTTCCTGCTTCTTATTGAGTTTTATATCAGCAAATGCTCAAATTAAGAATTACCCCAAAAATTACTTTCGCAACCCGCTAGATATACCAATAATGCTGGCAGGCAACTTTGGCGAATGCAGGTCGGGGCATTTTCATAGCGGAATAGATATAAAAACACAGGGTAAAGAAAATCTGATAGTACGAGCAGCCGCAGAGGGATATGTATCGAGAATAAAAACAGAAAAAGGTGGATTTGGCCATGCCATATACATCACACACCCCAATGGGTTTGTTACTTTATATGCCCACCTCAACAACTTTGCACCCGAAATACAGCAATATTTAAGAACAGAACAGTATAAAAATGAAAAGTGGAACTTAGACATTTCGCTTACCAAAGAACAATTTCCGGTAAAAAAAGGACAACAAATTGCTTTTAGTGGCAATACCGGAGCTTCATCAGCACCTCATCTACATTTTGAGATTAGAGACGCCAAAACAGAACATCCACTTAACCCACAATTATTTGGATTCGAAATCATAGATAATTTATCACCTACTATTCGCGAATTGGTAATCTATAACGGTAATGTATATGACAGAAGTTTAGTCAGTTACGATCTAATAAAAAAAGATGGCATTTACATACCTGCCAAATCGTCTTTGAAAAGCTATAGCATATCTGGAGATACTATAGAAGTACCTGAAGGACAGATTGGCTTTGGTGTAAATGCAGATGACTACATGAATGGCAGCACTAACACTATTACATTTCAGAGGGCAGAGTTGTATGTGAATGAACTAAAAGAATCAGAAGTGTTCTTGGATGATATAGGTTATGATGTATCCAGATATATACATGCCTACACCGACTATTATGCACATGAAGCTTTTGGCAAGTGGATTCAATGCTTATTTAGAATACCCGGCAATAAAATTCCTGGATTATTTGCCTACACTAATAAGCTAAACGGGAAAATATTGAGTGATTCCGTTAAAAAAATAACAATAACCCTCACTGATAATAATGACAACAAGAGCACTGTCAGTTTATACATAAAGCCGAAGCAAATTCCAACTCCACTAATTCTAAATCAAGATTGTCAACAATTTTATTGGAGCAAGTCAAATACATATCTGGACCCTGATCTTACATTCACATTGGAAGAAGGTCTGCTCTATGATGACATCTGTTTCAGAAAAAGCACTGTGCTTGCTCCAGATATGTTATCTAATAAGTTTGTTTTGCATACCCCCAATATACCAATCCATAAATATTTTGATTTAAAGCTAAAAGCAAGAACAAGTATAGCTGAAGCACTTAGCTCCAAAGTGGTAATGTATTACAGTGACGGAAAATCAAATGATGCTAAAGCAGCAGAGAGCATTGGGAATAATTGGTATAAGTCAGCCACAAGAAAATTTGGAACATATTGGCTATCTATAGATACTACTGGTCCAGAAATAACCAGCACTTACAAGAATAATTGCAACTTATCTACTCATAAATCATTGAATATCAATGCAAAAGATGCAATTACCTCAATAGCTAAATACAAAGGAACTATAGATGGGAAATGGGTATGTTTTGAGCAAAGAGGAAACAAATTCTTTTATGAGTTTGACAAATATTGCGGAACAGGCAAACATGAATTAGTATTTTGGGCTGCTGACGAAAACGGTAATGAAAGCAAATATACCCTAACATTCATTAGATAACCAAGCCATATGTCAGCACTGCTCGATTTAAAGGAAATGACAGACCAGTTCTTCAACCAGTCGGCTATGTTGGGCATGGTTACTACATTACCACCACACAAGCTGGCATGGTTACTCAATAAAAATTTCGACACAAATTTTGAGAATGCGCCAGAGCGTATGATATGTGTAACCGAAAAGAAAGGCAGTAAAAAATCATTTGCAAAGTTGAATAACCAGGGCCTATTTGGCAGTGAACCTACTATACAAAACTCAGATACCTTGCATTATCCAGTATACAATAATTTTATACCCAACAGTGAATTTTGCCATATTCTCTACCGACTCAGAAACGGGAAATCTGTATTGATTTCAGAATTGAAACATCTCGACTATTTATGGCTCATACAGTCATCAGACCCACTAAGGGATGTACGCAAGTTTGCTTCAGTATTAAAAAACATGACAGAACTTCAAGTAGTTCAAGAAATTAAAAATGATGTACTAGGCAAGAGTATTGTAAATCTGCTGCTATAATCACTAAGTAAAAATTAATACTTATTGTCAATTGGCAACAATATTCCCAACTAAAGCATAGTATTAACTTTAATTGTAGCTTGGCTATGTGGTTAAGTGCCAAGTTTTCCTATTTTTGTCGTCTTACTAATTTCATATCATGAACTACGGCAAAGTCAACAATATTCTAGGTTGGATAACAGGTGGTATTGCAGCTATTGTATATCTGGTAACTATGGAGCCTACGTCAAGTTTTTGGGACTGTGGTGAATTTTTATCATGTGCATACAAATTAGAAGTTGGTCACTCTCCAGGTGCACCTTTTTTCATGTTGCTTCAGCGCATGTTTGCTCTTTTTGCACAAAACGGTCTCACTGGTGGGCCATCAAATAATGCAGCTTGGTTCATCAATGCCTTGTCTGCTGTAGCTAGTGCGCTCAGCATTTTGTTCTTGTTCTGGACTATTACGCATCTTGCCAAAAAGCTGCTAGTTGCAAAAGATGGTGAACCAGATAGCACTCAAACTACACTCATAATGGGTGCAGGCTTGGTAGGAGCATTAGCATGTACGTTTTCAGAAACGTTCTGGTTTTCGGCGGTAGAGGGCGAGGTTTATGCCACATCTTCACTTTTTACAGCATTCACATTTTGGGCTATGCTAAAATGGGAAGATAAAGCAGATGAAAAATATGCAGACAGGTGGTTGGTCTTGATATCTTTTTTGATAGGTTTATCAGTCTGTGTGCACTTGCTCAACCTACTTACTATACCAGCACTAGCTATGATCTATTATTTCCGTCGTTTCGAGGTTACAACCCGCGGCACTATAATAGCTTTTTTGGTAGGTGGTGTTGTACTAGGTTTTGTGCAGTTTGGTGTTATCCAGTATATCCCAAGAATTGCTTCTTGGTTTGATCTACATTTTGTTAATGACCTAGGTATGTCATTTGACACTGGCTCACTCTTCTTCCTGGTATTACTTGCTGCAGCATTGGCCGCTGGCGTTTATTTTGCTCGCAAACGCAATAACTATTTGTTGCACACAGGCATGTTGTGCCTCACGTATATAGTGATAGGTTATTCATGCTATTTTGTTGCCATCATTCGTTCTCGTGCCGATGTTCCAATTGATATGACTAATCCGGATAACCCAATGAGTTTCCTTGATTATGTAAATCGTGAGCAGTTTGGTCAGCAACCATTGTTTACTGGTCCTTACTTCAATAGTATGTATACAGACCTTGACCAAAGCAAAAAAATGTATGCACCTTTCAAGGAAAATGGCAAGGATGTTTACAAAATAGTTGGCACCAAAACAGAAGCAATTTTTGGCGTAGATCCTCGCACTGGTGAAAATCAAAGTCACTTCTTCCCGCGCATTTGGGATTATAACAATCCTGGTCATATCAATTTCTATCGCAATTATCTAGGTCTTGGCGAAAATGATAATCCTACTTCTGCCGATAACTTCAGATTCTTCATGCAATATCAAATGAACTGGATGTGGTGGAGATACTTCATGTGGAATTTTGCAGGTCGCCAAAATGATGTAGAAGGACAGGGTGACCCTCAACGTGGCAACTGGATATCTGGTATTCCATTTGTAGATTCTTTCCGTGGCTTGGGCAATACGGATAATATGGGTGACTTTGCAAGTAAAAATCTGGCACACAACAAGCTATACTTCTTGCCGCTGATACTTGGCATTATGGGTCTGGTATACCAATTCAACCGTAACAAAAAAGATGGGATTGCCGTACTAACACTGTTCTTCTTTACAGGTGCAGCAATTGGCATCTTCCTTAATATGACACCACAACAACCACGCGAACGTGACTATGCATTTGCAGGTTGTACCTATACGTTTACTATTTGGATAGGTTTGGGTGTATTGATGTTGTTTGAATGGCTTAGAAAAGGAATGGGCAAAGGTGTGGCTTCGGCATTTGCCGCAGTAGCTATCAGTTTAATTGCTGTGCCTACATTGATGGCAAGCGTGGAGTGGGACGACCACAATCGTGGCAGAAAAACATTGGCACGTGCAGTAGCCTACAACACACTTTCATGCTGTGCACCCAATGCTGTCCTCTTTACTTACGGCGATAACCAAACATATCCACTATGGTACATTCAAGAGATTGAAGGTTTCAGAAGGGATGTTCGAATCATCAATACAAGTCTTTTAGGCATTGATTGGTACATAGACCAACTAAACTATCGTGTTAATGATGCTGCACCTGTACCAATGCTGTGGAAAAGAGAAGACTATGTAGGTGATAATCATAACTATGTTAGCTACTTCGAGAATCCTAGTTTGCGTATACCAAAAGACAGATACTTCAACTTGGTAGATATCTGCAACTTTATGAATAGCAAAGACCCAGCTAAGATGGCTCAACGTGGTAGCGAATCTGTAAACTTCATGCCTACTAAAAATTTCTTCGTACAGTCATTATCAAAAGAAGAAATAGTAGCAAGAGGCCTAATGTCTGCTGCCGACACTGCTAGAGTAGATCCTGAAATGAAATTTACCTATCCGAAAGGAAGTGCTATGAAAAGCGACTTAGCTATACTTAACATCATAGCTGGTGTAGCTAGCGATGGTTGGAAGAGACCGTTATACTTCGATGCTGGTTTGCGTCAAAGCGACTATGCAGGTACTGGTGAGTTCATGCGTATGGAAGGTATGGTTTACAGATTGATGCCTTTCCGTGTTATAGATTCTGTAAAAGTGAACTATAATGTACTGGGTTCTATAAATACAGAGAAGAGTTACGACTTGTTTACTAAGACATACATATGGGGTGGCGCAGAGCGCACAGATGTATATTTCGACGAACCAAACAGACACGAGCTCATTTCTTACCGTATGAATGGTGCTGCGCTAGCCAACCAACTAACAGTAGAAGGCAAACGCGAGAAAGCACTTAATGTGCTGAATACGGTTTACAAAAATATTACAGAGCAATCTTACCCTTGGGGCAATCCTGATGATTATTCTGGTTATTTCATGGCCTCTGCTTACCTACGTGCTGGCGACAGAGCTAAAGCAGCTGAGATTACAAACAAGATGTTCAAAAGTGCGCAAGAACATGTAAACTGGGTAGCTACATTACCAGATAATAGTAGAGATGCCGCTAGCCCACTTGTTAATCAACAACTCGAATTAATTCAGGGTATAGGACAAACAGCCTATCAGCTGGGAGATACAACCATGGCAAAAGAAATACTAGAAAAAATCAATAAACTAGTAAGCAATCCTAAGATTATGCAACTTATGGAACAACGCCGCGGTGGTGCTTCGCAAGCTGCAGAAGAAGAATAAGTAGCAATACGAGTTTCTAAATAAAAAAGAGAGCAGTAAGTATTCTATTACTAACTGCTCTCTTTTCGTTATTATACCTACTAACAACTATGAGTTTAAGATGCTACGAAGAAACTGATTTTATTAATATTGAGTGCAAATAAAAAACGGGTAAAAAAGCTTAGCTTATTCACCCGTTTAGTTTTAGTGCGGCAGAGGAGATTCGAACTCCCACGCCCGTTACAGGCGCTACCACCTCAAAGTAGTGCGTCTACCAATTTCGCCACCGCCGCATCTGAGGGAGTGCAAAAGTAGGTATTTAGATCTGAAATTCAAGGCAGACTAAGAAATTAATTTTCTTTTCTAATGGCTTTATAAATCTTGATGGCACTCATCAATATGATTATAAAGGCTGCCAAACCTAATAAGGCCCAGGCAAAACTCATACTACTTTTTACTGTAGCCAACATAACAATAGCTACCAAAAAAATGGTAGCCACCTCATTCCAAACACGTAGAAAAATTGATGACTGTTTGAATACTCCAGCCATTTGTTGTTTGAAAATACGGTGCAAGCTAAATTGATACGCATATAGTCCAACTACAAATGCCAGCTTTATGAGCAGCCATTGATCTAGATGACCATACATATGCCACATTAGCGGCCCAAATATGATAGTTAGCACAGCCGATGGCCACGTAATACCATACCACAATCTGCGTATCATAATGCCAAACTGCTGTTGCAAAATGGTTCTTTCAGGTTCCGGCTTGTCTTGTGCTTCCCTGTTATAGATGAATAGCCTGACAATATAAAACATGCCACTAAACCACGTGACTATGAAAATAATATGCAGTGCTTTTACGTATAAATACATTGAACTTGAGAAACTTATACTACAAATTAGCTCCTGATGTTTCTGTTAGCATAGTTACCACTGCATCTACCCACAGTTTATCAGTGTTGAGGCATGGTATATATTTATAGTTTTGGCCACCAGCTTCTTCAAAATTTTCTCGCTCTCTTATGGCTATTTCTTCTAGTGTTTCCAAACAATCACTTACAAAAGAAGGACAGACAACTATTAAATCTTTTATGCCTTCTTTAGGCATTTGCTCCATACGTGCAGTAGTTGCAGGTGTTAACCATGCCGATCTTCCAAGTTTCGATTGAAAGGCAACACTGTATCTTTCCTCAGGCAATCCTAATGCTTTTGCCACCAATGCAGTTGTTTGGTAGCACTGATGTCTGTAGCACTCAGCATGTGCCTTTGAGGGCACATTACAACAATCCGCCACTTTCAAACAATGACAACCTGTAACATCACTCTTAAAAATATGACGTTCGGGTATAGAGTGATAGCTGAACAATATGTGTGTATCATTGCCTGCTACATATTCCTTCATACTAGTAGCCAATGCATTAATGTATGCTGGATGATTATAGAATGCATTCACAAACTTTATTGCAAATTTGTATTGCTGCTCACTGTGAACAGTTCTAGCATGTTCCACAGCCGTTTCGTAACTAGACATTGCATAGTGCGGGTACAAAGGCAATAATATTACCTCTTCCACATCTGGCATTTGTTTAAGGACTTGTTCGTAAGCATGTTTCATAGTAGGGTTACCATAACGCATAGCTATCACTACCGGGCTTTCAATCTTTTTAGCTACTTCTGCCTGCAGCAACTCTGTGATGTGTACTAATGGCGAGCCATTGTCTGTCCATATTGAAGCATATGCTTCAGCAGACTTTGGTGCTCTAAAGGGAGTAATAATGCCTTTTACTAATAAAGTTCTTACCAACCATGGCGAGTCTATTACACGCTCATCCATTAAAAACTCATTCAGATACCTTCTCACATCCGACACCTTGGTAGTATCGGGCGACCCAAGATTCATCAATATTACTGCACGTTTCATTTTGCTCATTATCTATATTATGCTGCAAAGAAACGTATAAAAAAGGCATCCTTAAATAGATGCATTCTATTGGTAATTTTTAATGACCAGTAAATGACAGTATAATACCCTATTTAAGGAATAGCTACCTTAAAATTACCGTTGGTAACTATGATAGTATCGGCATTAAAATTGAATGTTCCAGATAGCAACCCGGCAGTATCAGCAGTTACTATAAACTGACCCGATAATGCAAAATTTCGTTGATTATTTACGTAGTATACAGCAGTATTTATAGGTGGGTTTATCATGTATGTACCCTTGCCATTATAGTTTGTAATGTTGAAAACAATATTACTCCCTATACCGTCTTTGATGCGCACTGCACTTACCATTAAAGTACTGGTTGCCGTATCATTGTCAGAATTCTTTACTCTGTAAGAATATGCACTATCTGTAGACCACTCTTCCCCATTAATTCTTGCAGATATTGTAATCAATGCATTAATTGAAGTGTCTGGCTGCACAGCAGGCACGCTTTTGGGACCCTTAGTTTTACGGCAAGCAGATAATGAAGCCAATACAAATACCGACGTCAAAACAAAAAGCACCTTTTGCATCATGTATTATTTATAGGCTAAACGTGAAAAGCTATAAAATGTTGTAATTACAACTAAATTTTATGGTTTACCTACCACAAATTTTCCGTTGGTAAGTGTTATACCGTCGTCTGTATTAAAATTGAAATAGCCAGTAATGGTATTATCATTTATTGCTGTCACAGCTACTATGCCGCCTAATGCTCTGCCAATAGAAGCACCATTGTAGAATGTAGCCCCTGCCTGACCAGCTACTATTGAGAAAGTACCTGTTAGGCCTTTATAATTGGCTATACTCAATACTATTTTGTCATAAGGGTTGGCTTTATCAGATGTATAACCTGTTATTATCAGCGTGGTGCTAGAGTCAAACACCTGTGTATCGATTGTTGCCGGACGAACTGAGGAAGCAACAAACTTATAACCACCTATATCCGCAGTCATAGAGGGATTAATAGTAGTGACGTATTGTTGGTTTTTACTACATCCTGTAATTGTTGCCAATCCAGCTATTGCTATTCCCAATACGAGTACTGCTTTCTTCATACAATCGATATATTTCTGCTAAGATAGGTGAATTTATTTTTAAAAGGCAAGTATAGGCTTATATAGAGCCTAGCAAGCTGCCATTTGAAGCCTGTTGTTAATTTTTAGCGAATTGCTTTAAAAGCCAATCAAACGTTTGTTTAATTTTAAACAGTCGTTTAACTTTGCTGTATAAATGCGGCTAAATGGATCTAAATGAAAAGCAAATAGCTATTATAGAAACAGCAGAAAGGTTATTTGCAATTAATGGTTTTAATGGTGCTTCTGTTAGAGATATTGCTCAAGAAGCAGGTGTAAACGTGGCTATGATATCTTACTATTTCGGCTCAAAAGAAAAATTGATGGAAGCTCTTTTCGAACTTAAAACCGAGAAAATGCGCCTCAAAGTAGAGACGCTTATAGCTGACGATACCAAATCTAATCTTGACAAAGTTTACAATCTGATAGATGAGTATGTGGAGAAATTTATGAATCAGCCAAAGTTTCATAAAATAATGATTCAAGAGCAATTGGTTGACAGCAAGTCGGGTGTGCCTGAAATGATAAAAAACCTGAAAAAACGCAATCTAGAGACTATCAAAAAGTTGATCAACGCAGGTCAAAAAACAGGCGAATTCAAAAAACAAGTTGATGTAGCGCTTATGGTTTCTACAATGGTAGGCACTGTTAGTCAAATGATAATCTCTGAAGACTTCTACAAAGAAGCCAATAAACTAGAACACCTAAATGCAGAAGAATATACTAAATACACTAAAAAGAAAATAGCTAACCATCTTAAATACATCTTCAAAGCCACACTGACAAATGAGAGCAATTAGCATAATTAATATAATAGCAATTTTTGCTATCGGGCTGGTAACAACAGCACATGCACAACAAATAAAAAAACTATCGCTTGATGAAGCCATTAAATTGACTATTGAAAACAGCGGCAAGCTAAAAATTGCAAATGCAAAAGTTGCTGAAGCCGTTGCTTACACCAAAGAGCAAACAAACAATAGATTGCCCGATGTGAAAATGTCTGGGTCTTATCTAAGGCTCAACACACCTACCATAGACCTCAAACTTAACCAAAACAATACTGGTCAAGGAGGAGGAACACCAGAAGTTCATCAATTAGCTTTTGGTATGGTCAATGGTTCATTACCCTTATTTGCTGGGTTTAGGATTAATAGCGGGATAGAATCAGCAAAATACCTGGAAAAAGCAACTAAACTAGATGCTGACAAAGACAAAGAAGAAATCATTGAGAACACCATAGCATCATACAGCAATTTATATAAAGCAGAAAGAGCAATACAATTAGTTAAAGAAAATATAGCTCGCGAAAAAAGCAGAGTAGGCAACTTCACGAACCTTGAAAAAAATGGCCTTCTTGCAAAAAACGACCTCTTAAAAGCTCAATTACAACTATCTAACATTGAATTGTCTTTGATGGAAGCGGAAAGTAGCTATAAAATAGCCGCAATCAATATGAATCTGATGTTGGGGTTGCCAGAAAATACCGTTCTCGAAACTGACTCATCTACATTCAAAATATTAAATGACCCTGGCACAGTAACCACTTGGGTAGATGCAGCCTACAGCAACAGAAAAGATAAAGCCGCTTTGGCGGCAAGAATAAAAGCTTCTGAAATTGGCATCAAGGCGGTAAAAGGAGAGTACTACCCCACTCTGGCACTTACCGGCGGATATGTAATGGCCGATATACCTGATGTGTTATCTGTATCCAATGCCCTAAATGCAGGCATAGGGCTACAGTATAACATTGGTGGCCTATGGAAAACTGGTGCAAAAGTGCAAAGTGCCAAAGCTAGAAACATTCAGTTGCAAGCCGCCGAAGGCATAATAAACGACCAGATAAAACTAGAAGTAAACAATGCATATCAACAATATATGTTGGCGCTTAGAAAAATCGATGTTTATAAAAATGCTGTGCTTCAAGCCGACGAAAACTACAGAATTACTAAGAACAAATACGATAATAATTTGGTAACAACTACCGAACTACTCGATGCAGATGTAGCACAACTGCAAGCTCAACTTAACTATGCTTACGCATATACAGACGCTACTTTAGCTTATAAAAAATTACAAAAAGCCTCAGGACTATTAAAATAGCAACATCATTAATTAAGTAGAAAACCGATAAATAATTCAAAATGAGCAATACAACAGAAGCTACAAACGCTAAAAAAAATACTAATAAAAGATTCGCAATCATTTTTGCAATGCTAATTCTGGGTGGTGGCACATACGGAGTTGTCATATACAACCATGGTCAAGCACATCAAGAAACAGACGATGCCCAAATTGAAGCAAACATTAGCCCAGTTATACCTAGAACATCAGGATATGTGGTAGACATAAAAGTAAAAGATAATGATGAAGTGAAGGAAGGAGATACACTAGTGGTATTAGACAATAGAAATGAAATGATAATGTTGGCTCAGGCAGAAGCTGCGCTAAATGCGGTGGAAAAAAACTTATCAGTAGCTTCAGCAAGCACTATGGCATCTAAAGCCAATGTATTTACATATGAGGCTAATGTAAAAACAATAGATGCGCAAATAGAAACAGCTAAAGTAGCACTTAATAGAGCTACTCAAGACTACAACAGATACGCCAACCTCATAAAAGACCATTCCATCACACAGCAACAATATGAGCAAGCCGAGGCAGCAAAACTTACAGCAGAAAAACAGCTAATAGTTTTGCAAGATCAAAAGAATGCTGCATTGAAGCAGGTTGGTGCTGCTGCATCACAAAGTATCGCTACCGCTCAACAAACCAATGTTGTAAATGCAAACATAGAACAGCGCAAAGCAGATGTGGAACATGCTAGACTAAACCTATCTTATACCATAATTACTGCACCTATTAGTGGCAAATTATCTAAAGTAAATGTGCAACAAGGCCAATATTTACAAACTGGTCAGTCATTGTTTAGCATAGTATCTGATAAGGCTCCTTGGGTTATAGCAAATTTCAAAGAAACGCAACTTAACAAAATGCATGAAGGTCAGAAAGTTACAGTTAGTGTTGATGCTATGCCCAATCATAAATTTACAGGCACTGTAAGCTCTTTCTCTCCTGCCACTGGTTCTCGCTTTGCACTTCTGCCACCCGATAATGCATCTGGTAATTTTGTAAAAGTGGTACAACGTTTACCAGTAAAAATAGAATTAGACCCATCTGATGCTCAGCTAAAAAAGCTAAAGCCTGGCATGAACGTTTATGTTGATGTGCATATCAACTAACAGATAGCACATATAATTTCAAGTAGATTTTAATACTGCAACAGCAACAATATAATAAGTAACAACATGACGCAGGACTCTTTAGTAGAGTATGGTGCTAGACGAGTAATAATTACTATCACTGCCATATTTTGCGCGTTATTAGAAATTGTAGATACCACAATCGTAAACGTGGCACTCAAAGAAATGCAAGGCAACCTTGGTGCCACCCTCAGCGAAATAGCATGGGTAATTACTGCCTATGCTATAGGAAATGTAATTATTGTACCAATGACTAGTTGGTTATCTGCACAGTTTGGCAGAAGAAACTATTTTGCTGCATCCATCATCATATTCACTGTATGCTCTTTTCTGTGTGGTAATGCTGATAATATTTGGGAGTTAGTTTTGTTTAGATTCCTACAAGGTGTAGGTGGTGGCGCATTGTTAGTCACTTCTCAAACCATAATTACCGAAAGCTATCCACCAGAAAAACGCAGCATGGCACAAGCCATATACGGATTAGGGGTCATCATTGGCCCCACTCTCGGTCCGCCCTTAGGTGGTTACATAGTAGACAACTACTCATGGCCATACATATTCTACATCAATATACCTATTGGCATCATTGCCGCAGTGCTCACTTTACAATATGTACGTAGTCCAAAATATGCCGCTAAAAAAGCAGCTAAAGATGTTGATTGGTTAGGTATAGGACTATTAGCATTAGCAGTTGGTAGTTTACAGTTTGTTTTAGAGCGAGGTCAAGAGGATGATTGGTTTGAGAATAGCACCATACTATCATTATCTATTGTAGCATTGTTTTCATTCTTCTTCTTTTTGTGGAGAGAGCTCACCACCAACAATCCTGTAGTAGAACTAAGAGTGCTGAAAAATAGGAACTTAATGATAGGTACAGTATTATCTTTTATTCTTGGTTTCGGCCTATATGGCTCCACGTTTATTATACCGTTATACACGCAAAGCATTCTTGGCTGGACCGCCCAACAATCTGGCGCATTAATGATTCCTGCTGCTCTTACCACAGCATTTATGATGCCTATGATTGGCAAATTGCTGCAAAAAGGCATCAAGCAGCAATACCTGGTTGCTGGCGGCATGTTTATATTCTTCGTTTATAGTTTTTGGGGATATAAAATACTAACACCAGATACTGGCGAGGATGCATTTTTCTGGATGCTTATTGCCAGAGGAATAGGAATGGGCATGTTATTTATACCTATCACTGCATTGTCATTATCTACCCTCAAAGGACAACAAATTGGCCAAGGTGCTGCCTTTACAGGTATGATGAGACAATTAGGCGGCTCCTTTGGTATAGCACTTATCACCACATTCATGGCTAGGCAAAACGTGGTGCACAAAAGTGCGTTAGTATCACATCTTTCTGTATACAACCCTGCAGTGCAGCAACGAATAAAAGGCATGCAACAAAACTTTATCCTTAAAGGCTCTGCCCCCAACATAGCTCAAAAAACTGCCTATCAAGCCATGGACTTTAGTGTAATGAAACAGGCTGCTGTCTTGTCTTATATGGATGTATTCTTGTACATCGGCATTATATTCCTTATTTGTATACCGTTTATACTTTTGGTCAGAGTACAGAAAAACCCAGCAGTAGATTTATCTGAAGCTATGCACTAAACTCAGCAAAAACTAAATTTTATTTAGCATTACTTCAATTTTATTAAAGTAATGCTTACTTTTGCTAAGTCAATGCAAAAGAAACTACCACAATCATGTCCCAGTTGCAGTGCGCAGTTGCACGTCAGGAGTATGCGATGCGCTACTTGCGACACCGAAGTAACAGGCGCATATCCACTGCCACTGCTTGCAAGTTTATCTGCCGAGGAGCAAGATTTTGTCCTTTCTTTTGTAAAAAGTAGCGGAAGCCTTAAAGTAATGGCTCAGCAAATGGGCCTTAGCTACCCTACTGTCAGAAATATACTTGACGACTTAATAGAAAAATTGAATCTATTACAAGCAAAAGAAAATCTGCAATAATGATAGGCAACTGGCTATTTCACCCATTCAAGTATATTGCAGGTAGCAAGGCACTAATATTAGGTTTGCTAGTTAGTTTTCTTACTGTTATCATATCTCATCTAGGCTACGTCCATTTCGACGGAGTATTAGATATTCATTTGTCCAGCTATCATGTTTCTATATACCATCTTGCCGTAGAGCAATTGACCAACCTTTTATCTATTACAGTAGTTTTTTGGTTGGCAGGCTACTTCTTCTCTAAGTCTAGCATAAGAGTTATTGATGTAGCAGGTACAATGTTACTGGCACGCTGGCCGTTGATGTTGTGCGCTATTGCTTCTATAAACACGAAAGCTAAATCAGCTGCCGAATATTTGTCTCTCAAATTCACAACTGCCGAGATATTGTTTATGTTGTTGTGCATATGCTCCACTATTTGGATGATGGTGCTCACGTACAATGCTTATTCTATATCATGCAATATAAAGGCACCCAAAAAAGTACCTGTATTTATTGTTGGTATTCTATTGGCCGAAATTATTTCTAAACTAGCCTTATCAATGGCTAATTCTTTATTCTAAAACTAAGTTATAGTATGAAAAAGAGCATTTTCACATCATTACTTGCACTTTGCACCAGCGTTGTCTTTGCACAATCGCAGCAGAATTTTGACGAAACTGTAAATAGGTTTCAAAACCTTTTCAACAGCGAAAAGCCTGAAGATATTCATGGTATGATGTCTGAAAGAATAAAAAGCTTGATGCCGAAAGATAAAACCAAAGAAGCTATGAATCAGCTTCATAGTCAGATGGGCAACTTGACTCAATACAAATATGTAAAGACAGAAGGCAAAATTGCATTTTATGAATCCAAGTTCGAAAAAGGCGCTTTGCTTCTGGCAGTATCACTAGACGAGCAGGGCAAACTAGAATCTTTTAGATTCCTACCTTCTGCCGAAAACCAGGTAGCTAATACTGTAGTTAGTAATTCTACTCCTACCAACTTTTCATACAAATCGAACAATGGCATAATTAATGGTTACTTATCTACACCTAATACTAAAGATCCAGTTCCTGTAGTATTATTCATTGCCGGTTCGGGACCTACTGACAAAGATGGTAATCAAATGCCCAATATCATCACCAATTGTTACAAACAATTAGCAGACTCTCTGGCTACTGTAGGTATAGCTTGCCTTAGGTACGACAAAAGAGGAGTAGCAAGTAGTTCGGCTGCACTAACTGATGAATCTCTTGTCACTTTCGACACCTATGTAGATGATGCAGTCGGTATTGCAAAACAACTTAAAGAAGATAAACGCTTTTCATCTGTCTATATTTTAGGCCACAGCGAAGGATCTTTAATAGGCATATTAGCAGCACAAAAAACTCCTGTAGCTGGTCTAATTTCCTTGGCTGGCATCGGCAATAGTGCAGATAAAATAATTGTAAGACAATTAGCTGCTCAGTCCGAAGAGCTATCTCTTAAAGCTTCCTTCATAATGGATACTATAGCCAAAGGTAAAACTGTAACTAATGTGCCTGAAGACTTAGCTCCTATTTTCCGCCCGTCCATGCAACCATATCTTAAATCATGGTTCAAGTATACACCAGCAAACGAAATAGCTAAAGTACAATCTCCTATACTGATATTGCAAGGTTCTACCGACCTTCAGGTAAATGAAGATGAAGCTCAAATGCTTAAAAGCGGCAATACCAAGGCAACGCTAAAAATCATCAATGGTATGAACCATGTTCTGAAAATGTCAAAGATGGACAGAGAAAGCAACCTAGCTACTTACAATGCCCCATCTTTGCCTATATCATTAGAGTTGATTGCTTCAGTTAAATCATTTGTGATAAAAAAATAAGCACACTATTTTTTCTTCTTGTTTTGTACGGTAAGCTCTTCAATGGGCTTACCTACATTCCCATTTGGAGCCTGTATACGTAGTAAAGCCGCTAGTGTTGGTGCTATGTCTGTCATATTTACCCTTGTAGTGCTAGCCCCATGTTTTATGCGCCATCCATACCATAGCAGCGGTATGTGTGTATCATAACCATTCCACGTGCCATGAGTAGTTCCAGTCAGTCTGCCTCCATTATCATACCATCCTGGCTCTGGTATCACTTGTATGCACCCCGATCGCTTCTGATTATAGCCATTCACCGCCATCGTTTTTATAGGCTCTGGCACAGTATTGCGCCACATATTTTCCATATCCAGCACAAAAGCTACTCCAGGTTGCACTTGCCACCATGCTTGCACCATAGCTTTTATGTATTCTCTATCTAGTTTTCTTGCTACTATCTTTGCCTCATCTAGTGTTGTCTGATAGTTTTCTGTAGATAATACCAAACTGTCCACACCAATTACCTCAGCTATATACTCATTCAATAGCGACATATTCTGTCCATTCATCACACCCGATGGAATATGATTATCCGTCAAAAACTGTGCATTATGTGCGCCACCATGATCAGCAGTTATAAACAATAAGTAGTTGTCCTTACCATATTGCTTATCCAGATATTTCAAAAAATCAGCCAAATCTCTATCTAGTCTTAGATAGGCATCTTCTATTTCTAGTGAGTTTGGTCCAAACCTATGACCCACATAGTCTGTTGCAGAAAGGCTAATTGTTAAAAAATCAGTCTCATTACCATACCCCATTCGTTCACCTTCTATGCAGGCTTTAGCCATCATTAGCGTATATGTATTTCCTGCTGGTACAGATTTTAACAACCCTCGTCTGTTTTTTTCAGACAATGTATCAAATTTGCGAGGAAAAGTTGGCGCTTGCTCCCAAGACCAAGTTGCTTCATAAGCATTACTATCACTAGTAGCTGAGCTATACTTAGATTGTGGTAGCAATAAACTCCAGCCTAGCTTCAACATACTATCTCCAGCCTGTCGTTTATTAAATGTCGACAACCATCCAGGAGCATTATTTTTGTAAAACTTACTACTTACAAAACCACCTGCCTTTTCGTTATACCAATATGCCGCATCAGCCAGGTGTCC
>CALRKH020000016.1:0-42933 GCA_943367855.1 Asaia bogorensis
AGAAAAGTTGACCAATCCCTTTCCCCCACAGTCCAGCGCCTAGCTAGCCATTATTGCCGCGGAGCGATCGCAATAATGGGGTCCTTTTCTTTGTTACTTTCTTTTGGACAAGCAAAAGAAAGTAAGAGCAGCTGGGCAGAATAACACAAGCAAAACAACACAAGCAAAACAACACAAGCAAAACAACACAAGAAAAACAACACAAGCAAACAACACAAGCAAACAACACAAGAAAAACAACACAAGCATAACAACACCAAAAAATAACACAAAAAAATCTTTGTAAAACTCCCCATCACCACCTACCTTCGCGCCAGCGTATAGCCCATATACCGTCCACACATCCCCACCCCTGGCATCCCCGCCAGCCACCCTCACCCTACAAAAAACCACACACCAAACCCATGAACACCCCCCAAAACCACCTGCGCAAAAACCACACAATTACCCTAGCAAAAAGTGCGCAAAAACACCCACACTCTCCCACACAACCCATTGATTATCAACCACTTACACCAAATACCCCAAAAATAAAAACTGCGCAAAAACACCCTACCCACCAATACCCTATATTGCACCCACAAACCACCACAACATGTCATTCCAAATCACCCCCGTTTCCGCCGCCCAACACTACCAAGCCATCTCCACCCTCATGCACGGCCTCCACCAACACGAACGCCAATACAACCCACGCACCGCACTATGGTCCGATATCGAAACATCATACATGCGCCACGTCATCAATATGCAAGAAGAATGCGACGGCATCTGCCTACTCGCCACCGTCAGCAGTCAGCCCGCAGGTTTCATCTTCGGCTACCTGGAGCACCCCGACGATAGCGACTACGAGCTCAACCCCAGCCCCGAACTCTATGTCTCAGACGGCTTTGTATCCCCCGCATACCGCCGCCTCGGCATCTATACCGCCCTCAATCGTCAGCTCGAGGCACACTTCATACCCATGGGCATCAGGCGCATCACCCGCTTCACCCTCACCACCAACAGTGCCATGCAGCAATTCCTACAGCTACAAGGCTACCAAGCCACCAGGCTACTCTACGAGAAATGGTTGTAATCTGCGGTAACCATAGTAGCTTTGCCATTATGCGAGTGTTAATGGTCTGTTTAGGCAATATCTGCCGCTCCCCCATAGCCGAAGGCGTGCTACGTCACCAAGCCAGTCTACTAGGCCTCAACTGGCACATAGACTCTGCCGGCACCAACAACTATCACACTGGCGAGCCACCACACAAGTACTCACAAAAAGTCTGTTTGGCACACGGCATAGACATTAGTTACCAGCGGGCACAGCGCTTCACCCCAGCTCACCTCTCCCAATACGACATCATCTATGCCCTGGCTACAGATGTCCTTCAAGAGATAGAGCGCATAGCAGGCCCACACCACAGCACAGCCAATGTCCACCTATTTCTCAATGAGCTACACCCCGGCACCAACCACTCAGTCCCCGACCCTTGGTATGGCGATGAAAGTGGCTACACACCAGTCTTCAATCTCATCAACGATACCTGCACCGCTATTATCAATAAATATACCAAAATCTAACACTTAAATACATCAGCTTACTAGCAATATATGAAACCATCTATACCACAAGGCACTAGAGACTTTTCTCCCGAGGTTGTTCGCAAACGCCAATACATCCTCAGCATACTCCGCAACATATTCGAGCTATACGGTTTCCAACCCCTCGAAACCCCAGCAATGGAAAACCTCACCACACTCACAGGCAAGTATGGCGAAGAAGGTGATAGACTTATATTCAAAATCCTCAATAACGGCCTCCACGAAAAAAATGAATCCGATAAAGAAAAACTAAATTCAGAGTGGTCCAAGCTACTCACTAAGCCATACACTACACCAATAGTCACAGAGCGCGCACTCCGCTACGATCTCACCATACCATTTGCCCGCTACGTAGTCATGCACCAAAACGATCTGGCCATACCATTCCGTCGCTATCAAATGCAGCCCGTCTGGCGTGCCGATAGACCCCAGAAAGGTCGCTACCGCGAGTTTTGGCAGTGCGATGCTGATGTAGTTGGCTCCACCTCCCTCATCAACGAGGCCGAACTCCTCAGCATATACACAAATGCCTTCTCACAACTCAGTCTACCTGTTGCCATCAAAATCAATAGCCGAAAACTACTACAAGGCCTGGCCGAAGTCTGTGGCAATGCCGATAAAATGATGGACATCACCATCGCCCTCGATAAAATTGACAAGATAGGCTGGTCTGGTGTAGCCAAAGAACTATCAGAACGTGGCATCAACGATACAGGCATCAATACAATCCGCCAAATCACCGAAGTCAGCGGCACCAACACTAACCAGCTCTCACAGCTTCGCACACTAATGGGCACTAGCCCAGCAGGCACAGCAGGTATAGAAGAGATAGAGCAAACCCTCCTGCACTACACCAACCTTGGCGGTGAGGGCAATGTCATAGTAGATGTTAGCTTAGCTCGCGGCCTCAACTACTATACGGGCATCATTGTAGAAGTTGTCTGCACACACCCCGATGTAAAGATGGGCTCCATTGGTGGCGGTGGTCGCTACGATGACCTCACAGGGCTATTTGGACTCAAAGGCCTTTCTGGCGTAGGTGTCTCCTTTGGCATAGACCGCATCTACGATATTCTCGATGAACTAAACCTGTTCCCTCAACAAATAGCTACAGGCACCCGCGCTATCATCCTCAATTTTGGTGGCGAAAACCAAACATATGCCATGCGTATACTTTCTCAACTTCGCAATGCAGGCATAGCTACCGAGCTTTACCCAGACACTGCCAAGTTCGACAAACAAATGAAATACGCCAATAAAAGAGGTCTACCGTTTGTTTTAATTCCTGGCGACGATGAGCGAGTTGCAAATAAAATAAGTATCAAAAACTTCATTACTGGCCAGCAACAAATAGTTACAATATCCGAGGCTATTGAGTTACTCCAAATTTAGCACACCCTACACATGTATGACTTTTTATCCATTCCCAGGCATTAGCATCATAGCTACCAAAGGCTTTCAGTTGTCCTATACTATCAAACAATCGTTGCTCCCTATACTTCAATATTCGTTTGGCCGTTGCGGGGCCTATCCCCCGCAGCGCCACCAAAGTAGCAGAGTCAGCTATATTTATATCCACAGGAAAAACAATTTTTAGTCTTTCTGGCATAAGGGGTTGTGCTACTACTAATTCATGAACCCGCACACTTACCTCAGGCCGTTCCAACGATACAGCTACACGCCAACTCATGAGCAAAATTAGTATCAACACTAGCCCAACAACTCCCATTCTATCAGCTCTTGAATACCTAAAAAACTTCCCAATTCTATCACCTAAACTCATACCATGACTAAACTATACAATTTACAGCTTACTTTTGACCTAATGGATATCATTCTAGAGCAGGTAGGTAAGCGCTTCCGGAAACAACGCATATTCAAAGATTTCAGTTTCACATTCAGTGCTCCAGGTGCTTATGCTCTTTTGGGTGCCAATGGAAGTGGCAAATCTACTTTACTTAGAGTGCTATCAGGTATGCAGCCCCCCTCTACTGGCAAGGTAATTTACCGCCCTCACAATTCTCCTGATCTCAAAGCTCTCGATGCTTTTCCATATATCAGCTTTTGTGCCCCTAGCATGGAGATAGTTGAAGAATTTACTTTAAGAGAATTCTTAACATTTCACTTCTCTTTCAAACCATTATTACCAAGCCTAACTATCGAAGATGCTATAAACATCTCAGGTCTTCAGTCCTCTGCCGATAAACCTATATTCGATTATTCTTCCGGCATGAAACAACGGGTAAAACTACTTCAAGCTATTCTAGCTGACACTCCAATTCTATTACTAGACGAGCCGTGTACCAACCTCGATGAAACTGGTGTGTTACAATATAGAAACTGGATCGACAAATACACCAACAATAAACTTGTCGTTATAGCGTCCAACGACCCTAGAGAGTATTATTGTTGCAGAGAGCGCATCTTAGTAGAAGATTACCGCTAAACAGTTACCTTTGCAGTCCTCACAATATCTACTACATTTTTAGGCCTCGTAGTACAATGGATAGTATAAGAGTTTCCGAAGCTCCAGATTCAGGTTCGATTCCTGACGAGGCTACTACAAATTTATTCATACCCTACTTTACCATACAAGACTTCTGACAACAAATCTATCAGAAACACCACACCCGAGTTTGCTACTCCAACTAAAATCTACCATTTATGATTGCTATAGCAATACCAACCTAGAATAGTAGCAAAAAAAAGAGACCCATTAAGAGTCTCTTTAACAACAATTAGATTATTTGTTATTTCTTAACTTCTTTTGCTGGCGCATTCTTTTGAGATGCCGACTTAGACTTACTACTACTTCCATCTGCATTACTCAAAAACATCACAGATACAATACATAAACCTCCTACTATACCTATCAATGTCCAAGTACCCTTTTCCATTACATCAGATGATTGTTTAACACCCATGACCTGAGAGCTCATAGAGCCAAATGAACCTTGTAGTCCTCCACCTTTAGGGTTTTGAACAAGTATGAAAAAGCCCAAAACTACACAGGCCAACAGAATGAGAATAGTAAGTAAGGAAATCATGATTGCTTAATCTTGGTTAGTTCTTCAATTTTGGATGCAAAATACTGATTTTTCTGGGGATTACGCAAACTTAATTTTTTATACATCTCAATTGCTTTCTCAGGCTTACCCTGCTTCACATATATTTCCGCTAACGACTCACTTGCCAATCCATCTTCTTTAGCTATTGAGTTTACAGCCATCTGAAACACGTTATCTGGTATCTCCTCGTTTTCTTCTTCTATCGCTGCAGCCAATTTCTCTTTCTGCCACATCGATTTTAACGCCTTTCGCTCCATATCTTCTTCCTTTGCCGAATCAGATGTTTTTTTGAAATGAGTCAGCCACTCGGCAAAACTCATCATTACCATTAACTTTTTATCTTTTGAAGAATCAGTTTCCACAATGCTGTCTACATCTGGCAAATCACTCGATACGATTTCCCCCTGATGTCTAAAATAGTCATCAGCAGAAACTGGAGTTGTTACTAAGTCTTCAATATTATCTACACTTGTTGATTCTATTATTTCTACTTTAGACTGTTCAAATGTCGCAACATTCAGCACATCGATAACATGTTCATTTATTAATACAGGCAAATCATTTACTTCCGTGTCTGTATTGTTTTCATGTACAATGTTTGTTGCATCAACACTATTATTCATTTCTGAACTATCAACAACTATATTGACATTATCACTAACAGTATCATCAACAGAAATACGCTGCTCAAATATGGTTTCATCATTATCGTCAATATTTGTAGTCGATTTCGAATCATTCACATAAGCACAAAACTGAAGCCAATCACACATATACAACCTCAATAAAGATATAGCAGATGTATCATAAGGAATTGTCGATGACGCTCGCATATGTTCCGAATATCGTACGGGCACATAAAAAGGGTACTTTTCCAATAAAACATCTTCTTGGGATGTACTTATAGCAACTTCAGCCTTAGTGACTATCTGACTATAAGCTTTTGATTGTACTCGTTTCTTATTTTTTGCCATAAATAAACTACCAATTTACGAATGCTTTGTTGAAAATATCATCAGCTAGCTGATTGCCAATATCTTCTATCAATGCAGCCTCTACCGACTGTAATAACTGTGATGCATTGAAATCTGAAAACCTGGTAAATGCCTGTGTAAAATCAGCCTTTTCATCTAATCTATTGTGGAAACTAATCTCAACAGTAATAGTCAATCTATTCTTAGATGCTACTTGCGCACCTTGTACTGCTGTCACTGTCACCTCATATGCAGTTATCGCTCCAGTTATATCATAGTCAGCATCATCTGTATTTACAGGTGCTAATCCTGTCTGAGTTAATATCCTTCGTCTTATTTTCTGGGTCAAACTGGCACTCAAACTGGGCACTACATTCCTGGCCTTATTTTCTAGTTGATGTATGTTTATATTCTTACCTTCTATTGATGCTCCAGAAAGACTATAGATCTTACAACCTGCTATCAATAAAATAGTAGCAATCAATAAAAATAGAAATACTGAGTTTCTCATCGTTAATTGCACAAAAGTACGCATTAGTCGGTAGCGAGTAACAACAATTAGTTTGTATATCATCTCAAAAATAAAACTGGGAGCCACATTTTAGTAGCCCCCAGCTTTACATTGCAAATTAACTAACCTTATTTACGCAACATGATGTTGGTATTTGTTACATTTCCATTGATGTCAACAAAACGAACAACATACATGCCATTTGCCGCATCCATAGGGAAGTCTATCGAAGTAGATGTAGCATCTACAGAAACCTCTCTTACTACTTTGCCATCCATAGCATATATAACAACTGTTCCTGCTACTGTTGTAGTTATTGTCATCTGTCCAGATGTTGGATTTGGATATACTCCTACTACAGCATTTTCAGTAGTAGAAATTGAGCCTTTTCCTGGACGTGTATCAAATGAACCAAGTACAGAGATACCATGCGTGGTTGCACAACCAGGGCTAGTACGATAAGTAATCACAGCATAACCACTACTTACTCCTCTTACCAATCCAGTTGTATTAACTGTTGCTACTGTTGATGCATCACTTGACCAAGTACCACCACTTGTAGTATGTGTCAATCTAGTAGTATCACCAATGGCAATATTAATTTCACCAACTATAGCCGCTAATGCTGGAGCTACAGTTACTGTAGCCGTACGATAACATGCTGTAGATGGATTTGTATATGTTATAGTAGATGTACCTTCAGTAACACCAGTCAATGTACTTCCTTCCATATATACATTGTAGTTACTAGTAGACCATGAACCGCCAGTTGGTGTTGCATTTACTGTTACCATATTACCTACACACACCGTAGATATAAAGGTTGGTATACTAGGAGATGCTACAACTGTTACTACTGCAGTTCTACGACAACCATTTGAAAGTGTGTAAGAAATAACAGAATTACCAGAAGTATTCGGCGTTACAACACCTGTAGATGAATTGATTGTTGCTACACTTGTGCTAGCACTTGTCCATACACCATCTGCAGTAGCCGATGAAAGTGTAGATGGATTAGATACACACAAAGTCAATGACCCAGTTATTGCTGCAGGACGTGCATTTACTGTTACTTCTCTTGTAGCTACACAACCATTAGCTAGTGTAAATGATACTAAAGAAGAACCTGCTGACAAACCAGCAACTATACCTGTAGTTGTTGGCACTGAAATAATCTCAGTAGAAGCTACAGACCATGTACCAGCAGAACCAGAATAAGACAACACTGTAGTACTACCTTCACACACACTAGCAGTACCTGTAATTGGCAATACTGTTCCTACTGTTAATGTACGCACTTTGAAACAACCTGTTGATATGGTGTAAGTAATATTTACACTACCTGTAGATACACCAGTTACCACACCAGTCGTTCCATCTACTGTAGCACGTGCAGTATTTGAAGAAGACCATGAACCTCCACTTACTGTATTAGTTTGAGTAGATGTTTGTCCAACACATACTGTTGAAGGTCCGGCTATTGCAGGCAATGCAGACAATACAGTCATTGCATTTGTAGCATAGCATCCTGCTCCTGTGCGGTAAGTTATAACCACTGAACCCGTATTAACACCTGTCACTATACCTGTTGTCAAACCAACTGATGCACGGCTTGTCAAGCTACTTGCCCATGTTCCACCTGTTGTAGTGCTGGTTAATGGCAATGTTTGACCAAGACAAACTGTAGTACCTCCAGTTATTGCACCAACTGCTGGGTTAGCAGTTACTGCTACTGTACGAGTACAACCTGAACCTTGCGTATATGTTATCACCGCAACACCGGTTGATGCAACTGTTATTGCACCAGATGTAGATGATGCAAAGTTAAGTATGGCTGTATCGCTACTGCTCCATGTACCACCACCTATGGCAGCTGTATATGTAATTGGCGAGCCAACACAAACCACGTTAGGTCCAGTTACAGTAGATGGTGCTGTTGCAACAGTAACTACTGCTATTGCACGACATCCTGATGTTAATGCATAAGTAATATTTACTGTACCTCCAGATACACCAGTTACTAAACCAGTAGATGCTCCTACTGTAGCTCTTGTTGTCATACTGCTAGACCAAGATCCACCAGTTACAGCATTTGCTAGCGTTGTAGACTGACCCACACAAGTTGATAGTACGCCTGTAATACCAGCAGGTGATGCATTTACAGTTATCTGACGTATTGACGCGCAAGAAGATGTTATTGCATAAGATATTGTAGCCACACCTGCCGTAATACCTGTTATTACTCCTGATGTTGGTGTTACTCTAGCTACCATAGTATCACTGCTAGACCATGTACCACCAGTTGCTGTAGTAGACAATGAGGCAGTCGCTCCTTCACACACAGTAGATGCACCACTAAGTGCTGCTAGTGCAGGATTAACAGTTAAGATTACTGTTGCAAAACAAGCAGCCGAAGTTGCGTATGTTATACGTGCAGTACCTGCAGCTATACCCGTAACCTCTCCAGTAGAAGCCGATACTGTAGCTATTGCAGTATTACTACTAGACCAGCTACCGCCAGTTACAGCATTGGCAAGTGTTGTATTACCACCTACACAAGTACGCGCTACACCTGTTATTGAGCTTACAGCAGCATCTACAGTTACACTCTTCACGTTCATACATCCAGCTGAAGCTCCAGTATAGGTAATTTCAGCTACACCAGTTGAGATACCTGTCAAAACGCCACTTGTGCTTCCTATTGATACACTTGATGAAGCCACAGACCAAGTACCACCTGTAAGACCAGTAGTAAACGTTGTTGCTGAACCTATACATATATTGTCAGCACCTGTAATAGTAGGCAATGCGACCAGACTTACTGTTTTTGTTCTCACACAGCCTGTTACAATATGTGTATAGCTTATCGTTACAACACTTGGAATAGTTGTTACTGAACTTAATTCACCCATTGAGCTTATCTCAGCAAAAGCCATATTATCTACAGACCAAGTATGTCCTGGAGAATCAGATACATATGTAGCGATTCCAGTTACACAAAATACTGAAGGACCAGATATAGGTGCTGGTGTTTCATTTACAGTTACTATTGTAGTAGCGGCACAACCAGCGCTAGTATATCTAATAGTGGTTGTTCCCGGATTAAGACCAGTAACCACTCCGCCTGTTCCTACTGTTGCAACTGATGTATTTGTACTCACCCATGTTCCACCTGATGTTGCACTAGTTAATGTAGATGGTTGACCTATACATATTGAACTTGTACCTGTAATGGCAGCAGGAGCTGCATTAACTGTTATTGATCTTGTAGAGAAACAACCAGTAAATGAAGTAAATGTAATATCAGCTACTCCCGCAGAAATACCTGAAACAATACCAGTCAACGAACCAACAGTTGCATTAGAAATATTACTGCTACTCCAAGTTCCTGCGCCTGATGTTGTTGAAAGAGCTGTAGTTGCGCCTTCACATACCAATGCGGTACCAGAAATTGAAGATGGCACAACATTTACGGTAACCATTGCTACTTGATAACAACCAGCAGACAATGCATAGGTTATGTTTGCTGTACCACTTGCTACACCTGTTACTATTCCTGATGCATCTACTGTTGCTCTTGCAGTATTACTACTTGTCCATGTTCCGCCAGATACTGGATGTCCTAACGTGGTAGTGCTTCCAATACACAAGGACCTAGTACCAGTAATTGTTGCTGGTGTTGCATCAACTGTCACTACAACGGTTGCATAACATCCAGTAGCAAGTGTATAGGTAATATTCGCGGTTCCTACACCAGTGCCAGTTACTAAACCTGTTGTTCCTCCCACTATTGCTACAGATGATGTAGATGATGTCCAAATTCCACCTGTAGACGCATTCGTTAGTGCTGTTGTTTGTCCTATACAAGTATTTTGTTCTCCTGATATGGTAGATGCAGCAGGATTTACTGTTACATTAAATGTTCTTGTACAACCACTTGTATGAGTATAAGATATTGTAGTATTACCTACTCCTACTGCATTAGCCAAACCTGTAGATGAATTAATTGATACTATAGACGAGTTGTCGCTAGACCATGTCATACCTGTAGGTGTTGATGTAAGTGTTTGAGAACTACCATTACACATACTTGATGAGCCACTAACTACTGCTGGAGTTTGGCCAACAGTTACTACTAAATGACTTGAGCATCCTGTAGGTAATGTATAGCTAACGTTTACTACACCACCTATTATAGTTGTCATTTCACCAGTTGATGAATTAATCGTTGCTACTGCAGTGTTACTTGTGCTCCACGTTCCTCCTGTTGTTGCGCATGTATATGTTGTAGAATTACCAGAACATATAGAGTTAAGACCAACTACTGGATCTGGACTTACATTCACAGTTTGCACTCTTGTTGTAAAACATCCTGTATACATTGTATAAGTAATTACTGCAGTACCTGGTGCTACGCCTGTTACTACGCCCGAACCAGTACCTATAGTAGCTATTGAAGGATTAGCACTGCTCCATGAGCCATCACCCATGTAGTTAGTCAAACCTACTGTACTACCAACACATACCACATTTGAACCAACACTTGGTATTGGATTTTGGTTAACTGTTACAGCTCTTACTGCAGCACAACCCGCACCAAGAGTGTAAACTATATTTATGATACCATTATTCAATGGCGTCACAACACCTGTAGATGATACTGCAGTGGCTACTAATGAATTACTTGTAGACCATGTACCTCCTGGTATAGTATGAGAATAAGTATAAGTACCTACTCCTACACACATGTTACCTGGACCAGTTACGCCTGGCAATATATTATTTACAGTAACTTGTATAGTTTGCTGACAGCCAGATGTATAAGTATATGTTATTGTAGCTACACCGTTACTTACTCCAGTCACTACACCTGTATTCAATCCCACTGTGGCTATTGATGTATTGCTGCTAGACCATGTGCCACCAGCTAATGGATGACTTAAAGTTGTAGTGTAGCCTAGACAAACATAATTAACACCAGTTATTGCAGCCAATGCAGGATTAACTGTTACGTTGGTTATAGCCGAACAACCGTCTGCTGCCACTGTATAAGTTATCTGTGCATTACCAACTGCAATACCACTTACCAAACCTGTACTTGCATTTACAGTTGCATTTGCAGGGCTGCTGCTTGTCCACACACCACCTGTAGTGCTGTTAGACAATTGTACTGTACTACCTTCACACACTATAGAATCTCCTGTGTTAGGACCTGTACTTACGGTCACTACAGTTGTAGCAAAACAAGTACTTGCATGTGTATATGTTATTCTCGCTGTGCCTACAGTATTACCTGTCACAGCACCTGTTGATGCGTTTACTGACGCTACAGTTGTATTACTACTACTCCACACCTGGCCTACTGGCGATGATGAAAGAGTGTTAGTAGCACCAAAACATATAGTAAAATCGCCTGTTATAGCGGCAGGTGTTACTCCTACAGATACAGTTGCAGTACGGAAGCATGAATTAGCTCCAGTGTATGTAATTATAGCATTTCCTGCAGCTACGCCACTTACTACGCCTGTAGATGCGCCTACAGTTGCTGTTCCTGTTGCCGAACTTGTCCATACTCCGCCACTTGTTGCAGACGAAAGTGTGATTGTTGACCCTTCACAAACAAATGATGCACCTGTTATTACTGCCGGACGGGCATTTACTGTCACTACCTGTGTAGCCATACATCCAGTGCTTGGCATTACATAAGAAATTGTTGTTACTCCAGAGCTCAAACCTGTTACCAAACCAGTAAGAGAACCTACTGTAGCAACTACTGTGTTAGAACTTACCCATGTACCACCAACTGTTGCATTCGTAAGTGTAGTAGTAGATCCGTCACATAATGTAGTACTGCCACCTATCGCTGCTGGAGTTATGTTTACTGTTACAGCCGCTGTACGGAAACATGTGTTTGGCATTGTGTAACTGATTGTTGCATTACCAGCAGCTACACCTGTCACCACTCCTGTAGATGCTCCAACTGTTGCAGTTCCTGTTGCTGAACTTGTCCATGCACCACCACTTGTTGCTGATGCTAGTGTTGTTGTCAAACCTTCACATACCGAAAGTGTACCAGTTATTACTGCAGGTCTTGCATTTACAGTTACCACTTGTGTTGCAAAACATCCAGTTGCAGTTATAGTGTAAGAAACAGTGCTGTTTCCAGAAGTCAAACCTTGAAATACTCCTGTAGATGAGTTTATTGTACCAACTGCTGTGTTCGATGATGACCATGTTCCAGATGCTGTTGCATTTGTAAGTGTTATTGTCGAACCATCACATACTGTAAATGGAGCACCACCAATAACTGCTGGATTTGCATTTACTGTAACTACTGCTGTCCTAAAACATCCAGTACCTGGTATAACATATGATATTGTTGTAGTACCTGCTAATAATGCACTTACTACACCCGATGAGTTTACTGTTGCAATACTTGTGTTGCTTGAAGACCAGTTACCACCAGGTGTTGTTGATGATAAAGTAGTAGTCGTTCCTTCACATGCAGTTAAAGTTCCAGTAATCACGTTAGGCTGAGCATTTACTGTCACGTTTTGTATAACATTACATGATGTAGAAGAAAGTTGATAAGTAATTGCAACAACTCCTGATGCTACACCCGTCACTACACCTGTAGATGAACCTACAGTAGCAATTGCAGCATTGCCACTTATCCAAGTGCCACCACCTGTAGCTGATGATAAGGTTGTCGTTGAGCCAGCACATACAGTTGTAGTACCTGTTATAGCAGCAGGCAATGGATTAACGGTTGCTAATGTTGTTCTTGTACATCCAGGCCCTTTTGTATATGATATAGTCGGATTTCCTGATGCAACACCTGTAGCTACACCAGTTGCAGGCACAATTGTAGCCAATCCTGTATTCCCACTTACCCAAGTACCTCCAGTAGATGCAATTGAAAAAGTTGCGTTATTACCCACACAAAAAGCACCAGGGTTAGTAATTGAAGGCAATGCAGCCTCTACTGTAACAACATTGAATACCCTACATGCAGTACTTGTAGAATAAGTTACAGTCGTGGTACCAGTAGCAGCAGTAGAAGTAACTAAACCTGTAGAGGTGTTTACTGTAGCAGCACCACCTGAGCTCGTCCATGTACCACCGCCTGTTACATGCGATAATGCCAAAGTTGAACCGGTTGGTCCACATATCAAATTACCACCAGTTATTGGATCCAGTGCAGGAGTAATGTTTACTGTAAAAACACGAGAGCATCCTGCAGCATTTGTATAACTAATATCAACTGTTCCTGTAGAAACAGCAGTTACAACAGCAGTTGTTGTAGTCAATGTGGCAACTGTAGCTACTGCACTATTACTTGAACTCCAAGTCTGACTGACAGTAGTACTTGAAAATGTAGCAGATGAACCTATACAAATAGGATTAACACCCGATATAGTAGCTGGTATATTATTTACAGACAAAGTTGTTGTTCTTCTACAACCAGTAGGGAGGGTGTAACTAATAACTGAGTTACCAGCAGCTACGGTTGTATAATCTCCTGTTGTAGGATTTATTGTTGCAACACCAACAGACTGACTAACCCAAGTACCTCCACTAGGAGACGATGTCAAAGTTCCATTTGTACCATTACATGTAGGGTTGAGACCCGTTATTAAACTAGGAAGAGTGTTTACAGTAACTGTTGCAGTTAATGTTGTAACACCTTGAACGTAAGAAATTACTGTAGTACCTGCAGCAACACCTCCAACTATTCCAGTAACAGCACCTACAGTACCATTTCCGGGAACAGTTGAAGACCATGTACCTCCTGCAGGTACTGCTGTTAAAACCGTAGTAGAGCCAACACAGACCGAAAGCGAACCCGAAATTTGGGCTGACGCTGTCCCCCAGCCTGCTACAAGCAGCGCTAGGAAGAATGGAATTAATCGTTTCATTGTCATAATTTTAAACAAGTGGGAAAAATGAAAACAGTTTATTAAAGTTTAGAAAACTACATATTAACTTTTATTTTATAATTTAACACGCACAGTACCAACATCACACACCTTGCCATAACCCATCAAATGGGAGGCGAAACTAATAAAACATAGTTGCGCTAATTAAAAATTTTGGAAAACGTTTTGTTAATGAACTAATAATCATTAAAATAATCAAGTTATTAACAAACTCAACCCAATTATCAACATCATACCAACGCCTTATCCCACATAGATGATATACTCCATACTAATACATGCCACTAATTTCTCATAACAATACGCTCAGTTATCAACACCCAAGCCAATTAATCAAATACTATAATTTCATAATGCCTTATATCGAGAATGAATATGCAACACACACACCTTGCATATGTCACAAAACCCTATCTTTGTTAAAAAGGACTAAAAATGAATTTTTTCATCCGCAATTTCGCAATTCTTGGATGCGCCCTATCTGTTATCACAGCTAATGCCCAAGAAAGTACTACTCCAAAACTATCAACACTCACAAAAAAATACATGCACGACATGGCCAAAAGCCATGGCAAACCAGTAGCAGGCTACATATACAATACCAATAAGGATGGAATAGTATATGTAAGTGCTCTTATCAAGGTAGCTTCAGCCGAGATGGCCGATGAAGGGCTAAAAAACATAGGTGCAGCTATTGGTACCAGAGCTGGCAGAATATGGACAGTCAAAGTACCAATTGACAAGGTAAACGATTTCGTTACTACCAAAGGTATCAGCTATATCCAAATGGATGAACCACTGCAAAAACACATGGATCAGGCAAGAAAAACCACCAAAGCCGATTCTGTTCATGGCGGTTATGCCCTACCTATGGGCTATAGTGGCAAGGATGTTGTAGTAGGAATCATCGATTTTGGCTTCGATTACAACCACCCCACTTTTTACGATACTACGCATACCAACTATCGAATAAAAAAAGTATGGCAGATGAACGGCAGTGTAGCCCCTCCTGCTGGCTATACTTATGGCAAAGAAATTACTGACCCTACTGCCATCAAAGCCGAAGGCACTGATGATAGAGAACAAAACCATGGCACTTGTGTTGGTGGCATGGCTACTGGCTCAGGCTATGGCAGCACGCCCAACCCTCGCCGCTTCAGAGGCATGGCATACGAGTCAGATATGGTAATGGTAGGCGTTAGGCGCGACTCTATAGGTGGGCAGTGGATGGAAGGTAGCTTCTCCGACTTCATCGATGGAGTTAAATACATATTCGACTATGCTAGCTCTGTTTCAAAACCTTGTGTAGTCAATATTTCATGGGGCTCTCAGTCTGGCTCGCACGATGGCACTTCTCTCGTCAATGAAGCCCTCGACACAATGTCAGGCCCTGGTAGAATTGTCGTATTAAGTGCTGGCAACGACGGTCAAGATAAAATTCACTTATCCAAAACTTTTACTGCCACAGATACCGCTCTTCATACTTTCCTCACTTTCGACCCTACTACCTACAAGCGTACTTGGATTGACATTTGGGGCGAACCCTCAAAAACTTTTTGTGCACGCACCACACTCTACAGTGGCGGTGTAGCCGGCAACACTACTGAGTTTCATTGCATAGATGATGCCGTTACAGATACCTTCCTCATCGCTGCCAACGGTATAGACACTTGCTGGGTTCAGTTCATCACATCTTCAGCCGAAGACAATGGCCGACCAAGAATGACGGTCAACATGTGGAACAAATCTACTGATACCATCGGCTTCTCTGTGAAGAGCAACAGCGGCCTCGTTCACATGTGGAACGAATATTATTACTATGGCTTCCCATACAGGTTCAAAAGCGAGTTCGACAGCCTTGGCAACACTTGGGCTCGTAGCGGCAACACACAAACCACCGTTAGCGATATGGGTAGTGGACACAAGGTGCTGCTCATTGGTGCCTATGCTTCCAAAGTCGGCTTCACCGATATCAATGGCAATGCTTGGAGTTATGCAGGCTATGTAGGGGTCAACAGATTAGCACCTTTCTCTAGTCGGGGGCCAATGGTAGATGGTCGTGTAAAACCCGACATTACTGCTCCTGGTCTTACTATAGCCACCGCCCAAAGCAGTTACGATACCAGCTACACCGAAACTGGCTCTAACAGTCGCGGCACTGTAGCCAAATACAACGATGCCGGTAAAGATTATTACTATTCCGAATTCACTGGCACATCTGCATCTGCACCAGCTGCTTCAGGCATCATTGCATTGCTGCTACAGGCAAACCCTGCTATGACTCCCGATTACCTCAAAACCGTTCTATTCGAAACAGCTATTACTGACGTTTATACTGGCGTCCTTCCTGCAGCTGGCAATAACGACTGGGGCCATGGTAAGATAAATGCCTATAAAGCAATGAAACGCGTAGTACAAGACTTAAGCGTTGTCTCTAATATCGGAGCTAAACTAGACTGTGCCATCTTCCCCAACCCTAACAAGGGCACTTTCACGCTCGATTTCAACGCCTCCAACAATGAAGTTGTAGCCGTTAATGTTTACGACCTTTCTGGCAGGTTATCACAATCTCAGCTTTGGACAGTCAAAACCGGAGACAACAAACTAACGCTTGCTCTCGGCAATAACGCTAAGGGCACATACATTGTTAAGCTCACTAGTCTTCAAGGCACTGCCCTTTTGAAAACACTAGTTCAATAACCTCTTTTACTAAAAACAATACGGCCAGCTGTCATAATACATAGCAGCTGGCCGTTTTTATTAATAATTATCCGATAAAGCAGTTATTACTTGTTGGTCAATGTTCTGAACACATCCTCAAGCGATTCTGTTTCAGCCTGCATAGAGCCTATATTTATGTTCTTGTCCAGTGCCCATTGCATCACCTCTCTTCTCAGCATATCTGGCGATGAGGTAAATAATTTGTATCTATTACCTCCCATATCCTCAGCTTTGCTCACATGGGTTAGTGCGCGCAGCATAGCTACATCCAGTTTAGTTTCTGTGGCTACAATGAGCACATCCTGTCTGGTACCAGCTTTTTGCAGCTCTTGTATCGAGTCATCAGCCACTATCTTCCCGTTATTGATGATAATGACACGGCTACACATAGCCTGCACTTCTTGCATAATGTGTGTCGATAACAATACCGTCTTTTCAGAGCCTATTGCCTTTATTAAGTCTCGTATCTCAACTATCTGGTTAGGGTCCAGACCCGATGTTGGCTCATCTAGTATCAGCACCTCTGGGTCGTGCAGCATAGCTTGGGCTAGTCCCACACGTTGCTTATAACCCTTCGATAGAGCTCCTATCTTCTTATGAGCCTCCTTACCCAAACCAGTCAAACCTATCATTTCATTGATCCTTGCACTTGTGTTCTGTGTCAGCTTGTGTATGCCTGCACTAAACTCCAGATACTCTCGCACATACATCTCATAATACAGCGGATTAGCCTCAGGTAGATACCCTACCCTCCTTCGCACTTCCATGGGCTGTTGCTGCACATCATATCCACATACCTTAGCAGTGCCCGATGAGGATGGCAAATAACCAGTCACTATTTTCATCGTTGTCGATTTCCCAGCTCCATTCGGCCCCAGAAAACCTACAATCTCTCCCTTCTTTACTTCAAATGAAATATTATCTACAGCCTTTTGAGTATCGTAGAGCTTGGTTAGCGAAGAAACAACTATAGACATAATGTGTTTAAATTGAACATTGACACCTACTTACGCAAGTGTCAATGTCACAAAGATAATAGCTATTAAGTTGGCTGTTATTCAGCCTCAATAAATTAACGAGTTTTTACACCTACAAATTCGCAGCTTATCTGGTCCGTATCTCTTAACGGACTTATTTCATACTCATAGGTATGCAGCTTCAGCGTTTTATTGCTTTGTAGAGTTATAGCAAAGTAGCGTAGATACTCATTTGTATTCCTTTTACTACTGTCGTTGTTAGTAATCTTTATAGAGTATACACTTTCATTATTACTTACATAGCCTTGTAGCAACTTAGGATATACGCTTCTATAAAACACCTCTACCGATCCTGGTCCACCAGTGCCTTCTACTATCGTCACAGTATCTATCACTTGCGCACCGTGGTCACAAGTTGTAAATCCAGCATATGTACCCAAAAAACGATCTATCTTCCTAGTCTGACACTGAGCACCCTCATAACCCGAAGGACATGTACAAATACCACCACCACATGAGCCACCATTGAAGCACGTCACACCGTCACAAGAGTTAGGCTCACAAGATGTAACTATGCTACCTCCTACTACTACACCAAACAAGGATAGGGTCAGCAATATTTGCTTCCTGAACTTCATAAGTTAATATTTGTGACTAAGATAGTGTTTTTTCTCAACACTCAAAAAAACCGTTAAAATTACTAGGCAAATGAGTTCCATCCTTGTGCCGTAAGTGCATGTTTATTCCCACCCTTAGTTATCAGATGAGCCCCCTCGGCTTTCTCTGTCACATAGCCTATTATAGATAGGCCACTATGCTTGGATACTTGCTCATAATATTGCTGTGGCACAGTAAACAACAACTCATAATCCTCACCACCATTAAGTGCACAGGTGGTTACAGATATACCAAATTGCATAGATACAGATTTAGCATTGTCGTGCACAGGTATCTTTTCTTCATAAAGCACACAGCCTGTTTCGCTCTGCTTGCATAGGTGCAGCAGTTCCGAGCTCAGCCCATCGCTCACATCTATCATCGCCGATGGCACTATTTGCTGTTCCATCAGCCATTCAGCTATATCAGCTCGTGGTGTAGGTTTCAGTATTCTACCTATCAGGTACGATTCGTTTTGCAAATCTGGCTGCACACCAGGGTGCTCCAAAAATATCTTCTTCTCTCGCTCCAGCAGCTGCAACCCCAAAAATGCAGCCCCCAAATCTCCCGACACACATATCAAATCATTAGGCTTGGCTCCTGCTCTTGTCACATATTTATCAGGTGCCACTTCTCCTATCACAGTCACGCTTATCACAAAACCCGACTTAGACGATGTAGTATCACCGCCTATTAGGTCTATATTAAACTGCTCACAAGCTGCATATACCCCTTCATAAAACTCTTCTAGCGCCTCTACAGATACCTTATTAGATAATGCTAAACTCATCGTTATGTGGGTAGGCGTAGCCAACATAGCATATATATCCGACAGATTCACAACTACTGCTTTATATCCCAAATGCTTGAGTGGAGTGTACATCAAATCAAAGTGAATACCCTCTACCAGCATATCAGTTGATACTACTGTTTGCCTGCCAAACTGGTCTATTACCGCCGCATCGTCGCCTATGCTCAGCAATGTTCCTGCTTGTTTTATTTCATTGTTCCTAGTCAGGTGGTCTATCAAGCCAAATTCACCTAAGTCAGCAACTTCTGTCCTCATTTATTTTATTTTGCCTCCAAAGGTAGCATATACCTACCAATGCAAGTCTAGTCGCCTTTCACACATGCTCTGTAGCTCAATTTTGACATACAGTTATCATTTTGCGCATTTCTTGTACTATATTGGGATGCTATACAGAATATCACGTCATGTCAAGACTCAAAACCATACTATTATTACTGCTTGCCGCGCCTGTAGCTTCATATGCCCAAAACACTTTCAAGGCTGGCTTTAGATCTTTCACTTATAGCCACATCATCAAAGAATACACTTTCTTATGCACTCCTACCGATAGCATGAATCTTACCCCTATCGATAGTGCCATCACTTACATTGCTAACGATAGTGCAGCAACTATGTTCGAATGTTACAAAAAAAGAGAAGATGCTACTTTTAAAACCCTTTGCTACTTCAACAAAAAACAACTCACAAAAAAAGAAGAGTACAAAAACGAACAACTTATAGAAACCAACGAATGGAAATACGACGATAAAAATCGTAAAACAGCTCACACCAAAACCAACCACCTTAACAAAAACAATTATAAAAAACTATACGAGTACACCTCAGATAAAAAAACGGGCGAAAACGTAATTGCAGAGTCTTCTTGGTTCAATGGCAGAATAGAATTTTATACCAAGCAATATATGGATAGTAAGGGGCAAATGACTAAAGAAGTACGCCTCAACGACAACAACAAAGACATTGTTCATGTAGAGACATTTACATACGGAGCCAACGGCAAGGTTAGGGAACGAACTGTTTATTTCCCCGAGTTCAAAGTCACAAAAAAATTCCCTGAACCCGCAGGCGATATTCCTGCTAAATGTTTTGCACTAATGGCTTGCGGCACTATCGACAAACCTAATCAGCAAAACAAACAAATCTATATAAAGAAGGTTCTTAAACGCAACAATAAGGTTATCTCAGAGCCCGGCTGTTCCGACTTCGAATACACGCTAACCAACAACACCAACTGCACCATCACTGTCACTCCAGCTAAAGGCAAAAACTTAAACGTAAAATTCAAATTGAAAGAAAAAGTATGATGCTTTGCCTAGTGTTCAACTCGCCTGCTCACCAAAATCCAGCACAGCTCCGGGCAGCTTACAGTCCAGGTCCTTCAGTGTCTTAGTTATATCGCCTTGTATCCTCACTTTGTCCACACCTGCCAGTTGTCTCATCCGCCAGCCCAAAAACAAATCTCCTGTAGGGATATTAAATTTCGTTATTGCCTGATGAACAATTTTCGACACTTTCTGATTTTGTTCAGTTACAAAACTCATTAGGTGAGCATCATAATGATCATCCTTGCGCGACGTTATCTTTTTACCGCCATCTAGTGTTCGTATAGATGCATTCTCTTCAGTTAGTTTTCTCCATTCTTCTCCATCCGTTTCTATCTCAGCATAGGTCACTGCTCTTGCTAGCTTTCTCGCTTTCACTATTTCTTTGGGCTTTAGCTCACTTATATTCTTGGGGTAAAACAGCTTACCATTTTCATCAAGAAAAGGCAGGCCAGCTATATTTATCACAAAAAATCTACCCGGATATTTACCCAAATATTTAGTCAACCATAGCCAGGTGCATATATCTGCTGGCCATGGTGCCACCCATAGCCAGGCCACTAGCTCACTATTGGCTGCCATGTGAGCACTCACTTCTAGCACACGCTCTGTGTCATCTACTTGTATAGCATTCTTTTCACCAGGCACCACCATTTGCCAAAAAGCTGTCCTTAATGTTGAAAACTTCTCTACATCCTCAGTTTTCTTAATAGGGCCTATATTCATCAAATCCCTTATCACCACTACTTCCCCAGCCAGCTCTGGTGTATTAGCTACAGCCTCCATCATTGGTGCCGCTGCCATATCTCCTATTACAAAATGATATATCATTAGTCGTGGTTTCTGCAACAAAAATAAAAACCGCACACTTATTAGCTACCATTAAGAATTCACGAATGTGCATATCCTTACGCTACCTCATTATTTTATTTACCTAATTTCACACCTGTAATGAATGCAGAGTTCCGAAAAATACAGCAAGATATTCGGCTGAAACAATTTGCGCCCGTATATCTTATAGATGGAGAAGAGACTTTTTACCTTGACAAAATCACCGAACTCTTCGAAAATAATATCCTCCAACCTGCCGAGAGAGATTTCAACCTCACTGTGCTCTATGGCAAAGATGTAACGCCTAGCGATGTACTCAACGCTTGCCGCAGGTTCCCAATGTTTGCAGAGCGTCAGGTGGTCATACTCAAAGATGCCGCTCAAATAAAAAACGGAGATACTGACGATAAAGAAAGTAAAGGACTCAATGGCTTATTGCCTTACATCGAAAAACCAGCCCCATACACTGTTTTTCTTATAGAATACCCGCTCAAAAAGGCTGACGGCAAAACTAAACTAGTAAAAAAAATCAAGGAGAAGGGTGTTTACTTCACTGCCGACAAACGCAAGGACGATGAAATGCCATCGTGGATTGAGGAGTATGGACACACCATCAATTTCAAAATAGACCGAAAAGAGGCCGAAGCTCTGGCTACTTGCTTGGGAAATGACCTCAAGAAAATCGAAAATGAAATAAGCAAAATAAGAATTAGCGAACCAGAAGCTACTCAGCTCACCCACCAACACATCACCAAATATCTGGGAGTTAGCAAAGAATACAACATCTTCGACCTTCCTATTACACTCACTGGCAACGATGAGGTCAAACTCATGCGCATGATTCATTATTTCTCCACTCACTCCAAGGCCGCACCTATGCCTCTAGTCATCGGTGCATTTTATGGACATTTTGCTCGCCTATACGCTTACTATTTTGTCAAGCATCTGCCCGACAAAGAAGCGGGTGCCAAAATGGGAACCAACTCCTACTACCTAGGCAATCTTAAAAAGATTTATGAGCAATGGCCAATTAACCGAATTGAAAATGCCATCATCACCCTATCCCGATACAGTCGTAAGGCGGTAGGTATGAGTAATGCTGCTGGCGATAGAGATTTGTTCAAAGAAATGATTGGCAAGTTGTTGTACGATTAGTACTACCATACCATCGAATTCCTCTTTACAATAATCACATTATATTTTTCAATACAACTCATAAGTATAGCTTCATCACAAATGCAACCATTTGACGCTATATTTGTAAAATCAACAAAACAAAAAGCAATTTCATGCTATTCAAAATATTTATTGTATCAGCCTCGCTTCTAGCATCTTTGTCATCGTTTGCTCAGTCTGGCGACGACATTATCAATAAACACATAGACGCTGTTGGTGGCGAAAAAAAGCTCAATGCTGTCACTACGCTCAAAGTGAGTGGCAAAATGTATGTGCAAGGCATGGAATTCCCTACTAGCCGCACGCTTGCCAACGATAGAGGCTTTAGAATGGACTTCTCTGTTATGGGACAAAACTGCTGGATGCTCATGACGCCAAATGGCGGTTGGATGTATATGCCTATTCAGCCAGGCATGAGCGATGTTCAAGAAATCCCAGCCGAACAAGTTAAAAACAGCAAGTCGCGTTTCACTGTCAAAGGCTCTCTTATGGCCGATAAATCTATCATCAAAAAAGCAACTTATGTAGGCACCGAGACTATAGACAATATACCTTGTCACAAAGTAAACATTACTGGTCTGGATGGCATTGATCAAGTCTGCTACTTCGATACCAAAGACTATTACCTCATTCGCACAGAAGCAAGTATGGCTGCTGGCGATGAAGAACAAAAAATGGCTATCAATTATGGTAATTTCAAAAAACTACCAGAAGGCATAGTAATACCCATGAAGGAAAGCAACCCTATTATGGGTGGCGATTTCATATACACCGATGTTGAAGTAAACAAACCAATTGCTGATGATGTTTTCAAACCTATAACAACTGGAGACATCAAATCTGCACCTGCTTCCAATGGTGGCAAATAATGTTTACTTAGTTCAAGTGTGATACTTATCTAAAATTGGATACTGATTAACAGCACATACAGAATAATTTATCCTTTCTATACGTTACATTCGCAAACAAAAAAGCACAAAAAATGCAACAAACAGATTTCATACATGTGCCATATGGCAGAACAGTGCATGGAGAACAAGAAATTGAGGCCGTAGTAAATGTGTTACGCACTTCTACCCAAATGGGCAAGCATGTGCGTGAAATGGAAGAAAGAATTGCTGCGCTCTACGATAAAAAGTATGGCATCATGGTCAATAGTGGCTCATCTGCGCTTTACCTCGCAGCCGACCTTTTAAACTATGAAGAAGGTGCCGAAATCATCACTCCTGCGCTTACTTTCTCTACTACAGTAGCGCCTATCGTAAAAAAAGGCTGGATACCAGCTTTTGTCGATGTAGAAGAGGGAACTTACAACCTGGATGCTAATAAAGTTGAAGAAATGATTACGCCAAAAACTAAGGCTATGATCATTCCTAATCTTATTGGCAACCTTCCAAACTGGAAACAACTTAGAGAAATAGCTGATAAATATGGCTTGTTTGTGCTCGAAGATTCAGCCGACACCCTCGGTGCCGAAATCGACGATAAATCTTCAGGTCGTTTCACAGACATGAGCACCACTAGTTTCTATGGCTCGCACATCATCAACTGTGCTGGCAATGGTGGCATGCTTTGTGTCAACACGCAAGAGTTTTACGATCGTGGTCGCCTGCTTCGCAGCTGGGGGCGTAGTTCATCTCTTTTTGTAGAGTCTGAAAAAATCGAGAACCGCTTCAATGTAGAAATAGAAGGCATCCCATACGACGCTAAGTTTGTGTTCGAAGAGCCAGGTTACAACATTGAACCTTCCGAAATGGGCGCGGCTTTTGGTATAGTTCAGCTCAATAAACTAGCTGCTAACATAGACGCACGCACTGCCAATTACCACAAAATGCGCGAATTCTTCACCCAATACGAAGAGTTCTTTATATTGCCTAAGCAACTACCCAATTCTCGCACTGGTTGGTTAGCATATGCCAATACCATTCGCGATACTGCTCCTTTCATCCGCCGCGACTTACAGATATTCCTCGAAAAGAGAAACATCCAGACGCGTACCGTTTTCACTGGCAACATTCTTCGTCAACCAGGTTTCAAACATTTGGCGCACAAAGCTTCCGCCAACGGTTACCCAGAGGCAGACAAAGTAATGCGTGGTGGTATGCTCTTAGCTTGTCACCATGGTCTCAACGATGCTCAGATTGCGCACATTATGGAAAGCGTAACTGAGTTTATGAAAAACTATAAATAAATGCTCGAAATACTGGCTCTAGCCTTTTTATCTTACCGTAATGCAATGAGGGCCAAATTAAAAGGACTCAATGCATCTACTTGGGCTCTGCTCACCACTTTGATGATGGCTGTTGCTTTCTTTCTGGGTGGTGCTTTGATTATTATGTTGTTTGTACTCCAATCTATCGATATCAACCAGATACAATCAACAGACCCAGAAGTAAGAATGAAAGCAAGTATGGAAATTGCAGAAATTCTAACAGCCAATCCACTCCAGATTATCGCAATTGATTTGTTTGGTTTTGGTGGCTATCTATTGGTTAGGTACATATTGGAAAAACGTCCGTCCAAAAAAACACCCGACATGCCAATAACGGAATAAATTATTTGCATATTTAAATGTAAAAGGCAAGCAGAAACTTTCTGTTTGCCTTTTTCTATGTAGTATTTATATAAAAACACCTATTACGTTGCGTGCATCACCAGCCCAACAAAGCTTTTAGCTTAACCATTCCTGTCTTGCTCACAGTCACCTTAGCACCACATTGCAGCAATGCTATGTGGCTCTCCTTCTCATATGGTTCTATCCTCAGTAGCTGATTCACAGGCACTAGGTAAGACCTATGTACACGCACAAATTGCTGAGGGTCCAGCGATTGTTCTATATGTGCAAGAGTACTTTTTTTCAGGTAGGTACCAGCTTGTGTCACTATACGCACATAGTCATCATCAGCTTCTATGTAGTGTATGTCTTGTGCAGGTATTATTCTTATCAGCCCATTATCTTTTACCACTACCCTATGCTGATAGCCATCGTATATATTGTTTTCAAGTAGCGGCGTCACATTGTCTGGCTTTGCTACCTGCACCTGTTGCAGCCACTTTGCTAGTGCTTTCTCAAACCTTTCTTTCACCACCGGCTTCAGCAAATAGTCTATAGCATGAGCCTCAAATGCCTTCAGTGCATATTCATCAAAGGCCGTTATAAATATTACAGATGGTCGTTCATCCAGCAACTCCAGTAGCTCAAATCCATTAAGTCGCGGCATCTGTATGTCCAGAAATATCAAATCTGGTTTATGTTGCTGAATCGCCTTGAATCCTTCAAAACCATCACTGCATTCAGCCACTATCTCCAGTTCTTTGTGTGCCGCCAGCATAGATCTCACCAGTTGTCTGGCCAGCAGCTCATCGTCTATCAATATAACTTTATACATGCGATTGTGGTATTTTTAATATAGTAGTAAACTGTCTATCTTTAGCTACCGTCTCTAGCAGGTCAGTGCGGCTATACAGTAGGTACAATCTTCTCCTTATGCCACTCAGCCCAAATCCTGTACCTCTTGCGGTGCGCATATCTGGGTCATAAGGGTTCGATATAGATAAGTAGAGCATACCTGCATCCAGCCATATATGTAGCATAATGTCCACTTTGCCCGTATTGCCATACACACCAAACTTTATGGCATTCTCTAGTATTGGCTGTAGCAGAAACGGCGGTATTCTGGCATCATCTGTATACTCCTTCTTAAAAGTCACCTCCAGCCTATCTCCAAACCTAATAGATTCAATAGCTAAATAGGACATAATATAGGCCAACTCTTCATCTACTGGCAAGCTGTCTTCCGACTCCCGCTTTACAGAGCTTCTCAAAAAATCCGATAGTTTACCTATCATATCCTGTGCCCTGTCTGGCGATATACCTATCAATGCATTAATAGAGTTAAGACTATTGTACAAGAAGTGCGGTTGCAGCTGTTGCCTTAGCTTGAACAATTCAGCCTCTTTTAGCAAAGCCGATGCATCTGCCTGTTGTTGAAAACGTATATCCAATGCCGCCATATTCTTCCTGTAGGCAGTTATCGTAGCCACCCAAGTGTTGAATATCCATATAATCAAGAACCTTACTGGCAGCGTTCTGAACAACCAGCTTGTGTACCACTCATGCTGAGAGTCTCCCATCCACCATTGCAACAGCTCATATTGTGTAAGTGCCGAAACAGCACTCATAAACAATGCCACAAACAATGAATAAAGGGTTATTGCTGCTGTTGTTGGGTATGCCCTCACCAATAGCAGCATCCCCCATACCGACATAGATACTATTGTAGTGCTAAATATCGCATCTTGTATAGCCACATCCCACACTATTCCTAGCACATACCACAGTATAAAGAAATGCTTCAGCAGCACTAGTATTACCAACGCTGCAACTATCCAATAGATATTTTTTCTTATAAAACCCAACAGTTGTCAAAATTAACTGAAAACCACAGCAATATACATATCCTCCCCTCAGAACTATTAATTACTCCATGCCACTTCCAACACTTTCACCTAATTTTAATCATCATTAGCTTACCCTCACAATACTTATTTTCATATGCCACAATTAGTAATTGATGCTCGCAATGCTGCTATTGGTCACGAGCTCGATGTGCGCCGCATCCTCCCTTTTCGTCAAAAAAGAATGGTAGGCCCCTTTATATTCATGGATCATGCAGGCCCTGTCACCAACATCCCTCATCCCATTAGCAATATGGATGTCCTTCCTCACCCCCATATCGGCCTCTCCACAGTCAGTTACCTGCTGGGTGGCAAGGTTACACACCGGGATAGTTTAGGCATTCAGCAAGAGATAAGACCTGGCGAGGTAAACTGGATGACCGCTGGTAGCGGCATTGCTCACTCCGAACGTTTCGAAGACCCAGCTGTTCTGGCTAATAGCCAACTAGAGATGATACAAACTTGGGTGGCGCTGCCTACCGAGTTCGAAGAAACTGCTCCAGATTTTGCCAACTATAGCCCCGAACAACTACCTACTTATACCGACAAGGGCTTGTGGATGAGATTAATAGCAGGTAATGCATATGGTCTCAAAAACGATGTAAAAACGCACTCGCCGCTCTTATACATGCATACAGTAGCACAGCCAGGCACCTATATACCCCTTCCTACAGGGCATACCGAGCGGGCTATTTACATTGTCAGAGGCACTCTTCAAGCCGACAATATTTTATTCAACAAAGGTCAAATGCTGGTTTGGGGCAAAAATGATGAACCTCGTATAACTGCTGTTACAGAATGTGTTTTGATGATGCTTGGTGGCGAGCCCCTAGGCGAACGTTTCATCTGGTGGAACTTTGTAAGCTCTAGCAAAGACAGAATAGAACAAGCCAAAGCCGACTGGAAAGCAGGCCGGATCCTACTCCCTCCAAACGACAATCACGAATTCATCCCACTACCCAACGATAATTCCAGGCCCACAAACATGCCTCCCAATACACTCTCTTAACGTCTTCAGCCTACAGCAGGCTCAATTCTTTAATTGTGTGTAACTTGCATGAATATATTATGTCAGTAAAAGGCAAAAAAATAGTTGTAGCTATAACCGGTAGTATAGCAGCCTACAAAATCCCCCAATTCGTTAGGCTCCTCATCAAGGCCGGTGCTGAGGTGCAGGTGCTCGCCACAGAGTCAGCGGCTCAGTTTGTTAGCTTATTAGCACTGTCCACAGTCTCGGGCAGGCAAGTTTATAGTGGCACTACCGATGGCTCCAATTGGAACAATCACGTAGCCATGGGGCTCTGGGCCGATGCTATGGTCATTGCCCCTTGCAGTGCCAACACCCTCGGCAAACTCGCTAACGGTCTCTGCGACAATATTGTCAATGCCGTCTACCTTTCTGCTAGATGTCCCATTTTTATAGCTCCGGCTATGGACGAGGACATGTGGAAACACCCATCTACCAAAATAAACATCAACAAGCTTACCTCCTTCGGAAATCATATCATACCCATTGGCTTTGGCCACCTGGCAAGCGGTTTGGTTGGCGAAGGCCGCATGGCCGAGCCCGAAGAAATGACAGAAATATTGTCCAAATTCTTCGCCCAATCCACCAATTCAGTGCTCTCTGGCCTCAAAGCCATAGTTACCGCTGGGCCCACTTTCGAAAAACTAGACCCAGTCAGATACATTGGCAACTTCTCCACCGGCAAAATGGGCATAGCCATTGCCGAAGCACTAGCCAACGTTGGAGCCGAGGTAACACTTATTCTCGGCCCTACCACCCAGCGCACTAGCTCACCTTTGGTACACACCATCCATGTAGTCAGCGCTCAAGACATGTTCGATGCTACAACCAACCTGTTCACCTCAGCCAATATTGCAGTTTTGGCTGCAGCCGTTGCCGACTATAGACCTATCGAGATGGCTTCAGAAAAAATTAAGAAAAACGATAATGAGCTACTCCTCACGCTCACCAAAACACAAGACATTCTAGCTACACTCGGCAAAATAAAATCACCTCATCAAACGTTAGTAGGCTTTGCCCTGGAAACAAACAACGAACTCGAAAACGCCCAAATCAAACTCAACCGCAAAAACGCCGATGCCATCGTACTCAACTCCATGAAGGATGAAGGTGCTGGCTTTGGCGGAGATACCAATAAGGTAACACTCATCACCTCACACGCAGACCCCATTTCGCTCCCACTGCTATCCAAACATCAGGTAGCGCAAGAGATTGTAAACATGATTAAAAATTTGAGAGATGCTCAAGCAACTGCTTAGTACCATTATTGCAATCACCGCTTTCCTGGCCACTTCTGCCCAAGAGCTCAATTGCAAAGTCACCATCATGCGCGATAAAATCACCGGCCAAGGGGTAGACCCTCAGGTGTTCACCAGCATGCAGGGCTCCATCCTCGAGTTCATCAACTCCCGCAAATGGACTACCGACGACTTCAAAACAACTGAACGTATCGAGTGCAATATCCTCATCAACCTCACTACTGCCAACGTCGGCGGAGACCCCAACTCATTCTCCGGCACCTTCAGCATCTCAGCCTCTCGCCCGGTTTACAACTCTTCTTACACCACCTCTATTGTCAACTATATCGACCGCGACTTCTCCTTCAAGTACAATCAGTTCAACCCACTCAACTTCGACGACAACAGTGTCAATGGCATAGATGCCATGAGCTCCAACCTCACTGCAGTTATAGCTTACTACTGCTATCTGGTCTTGGCTATGGACTACGATAGCTTCTCGCCCCTCGGTGGCACTTCCTTGCTCAAGCGTGCACAAAACATAGTCAACAATGCACCCGATGGCAGGGGCGTCACCGGCTGGAAACCTTCCGACAATAACCGAAATAGATACTGGCTTGTAGACCAAATGCTCAATCAAAGATTCCAGGAAATGCGCAACTTTTGGTACACCATGCACCGCGAAGGCCTCGATAGCATGACTATGAAACCAACCGAAGCACGCACCAGAGTGCTCACTGGCATCAAAAAACTATATCAGGTCAATAAAGAAAATCCTAGCTCTGTCTACATGCAGTTCCTCTTCAATGCCAAAAGCGATGAGTTTGTCAAAATGCTAGAGCAAACTCCCAAACAGGAACGAGCACAATACATCACACTACTCTCAGTTATAGACGTTCCCAATTCAGCCAAATACAACGCCCTCAAATAATGACCCCTCCTCGCTGTCTCACGCACTTTCTTCCACTAATACTAGCGGCACTCATAGCCGTTACCACACCTGCCTGCAATCTATTCAGTAAAGAACAGCCTCCCATTCCACGCTCCCAAATGGAGAAAATCCTACTCGATATCAACCTTGCAGAAACCTTAGCCACATCTACCATCCCCGGCAGGCACAACGAGCGCCAGAAAAACCCCGACTCTCTGGCAGCCTATTACAACACTGTTTTCCAGCATCACCACATCACCAGCCAGCAGTTTCAGGCAAGCATGGCTTGGTACAAGCAACACCCCGACGAGATGGATACCATGCTCAACAACATGATACCAACCCTCGAAAAAATGATGAAAAAGTAAAAGCCTGGTTTATGGCCACACAAACGAGATGGACTTCTTACACTCAGGGTGCAGACTATGATACACTGGGCAGGTATTCGCTATCCGCTCTATCACTTGCTTTTGCTTCTCTGTAAAGGGCGCACTCTTCGGAAAACGCAACACTATTATGATCTCCCCTATCCTTCTCGGCTCAGTAGCCATCACTTTCGTCACATCACATGCTGCGCCATCTAGCTCCAATCCATGATTCGGTGCTGCTATACCCAGCGTCGTCACTATGCACGATGCCAGCGCCACAGCCACCATATCCGTCGGCGAAAATCGCTCCCCCTTTCCATGATTGTCTGTCGGTGCGTCCGTTTCTATCACACTACCCGATTTTATATGGGTTGCCACAGTCCGCAATTCACCATTATACACTACCTCAGCCGTCATAATTAGTCCTTTTTTTGTTAAAAATACGAATCCAACGCCTACCTACACCTAAATTATTTTTTTTGCATAATCTATTCCTCGTAACTTACATCCTGTTTGCAGTCACTGGCGTTATATCACTCACCTATGCTGCATTCACTCGCTTAGTAGTGTTTTATGAAACCCTCTGTCTACTCTTTTATTGCATCACTTGCGCTCGCTTTTGCTGCCCATTCAGCACAAGGGCAAGAAATTTTTGGCGCACTCGACACCCTCAAAACCACTACTAGCTCCAATGCCTCAGCCGTGCTGCCTCGTGGCCCAAAACCCATAAAAAAAGAAATCAGCATCGGCTACCGCCTCCATACCAGGGGCTGGAGTGTCTATGCAGACTATGGCACAGTAAAAGCTAAAAACGCCCGCCTTTCCGATATGTTCTATAATATCAGGTTTTGGCAGCTGGAGGTAGGCGAAAAGAAAGCGCCCGAACAAGAAAAACTAGTGATAGAAGATGCCAACTCTGGTCGTGTAGGTAGCTACTATTATGGCAAAATCAACAACTTCTACGCAGTCAAGCTCGGCTACGGCTTCCGCAAGCTACTGGCTGGCAAACCCGATCCAGGCTCCGTTTCCATACACTGGTCAGTAGTGGCAGGCCCCGCACTCGGCGCGCTCAAGCCCTACTATGTCAAAAACATCAACACCGGCAACGTTAAATATTCCACTGAAACCCAATCCCAATTCCTCGCTATCAATCAGATAGTCGACAAAGCAGGCTTTGGCACAGGCCTCGGCGAAACAAAATATGCCGCTGGCGGACACCTCAAAACCATGCTCCATTTCGATTTCGCAGCCACTCGCTACACCGTTTCTGCTATAGAAACCGGCGTAGATGTCCAATATTATTCCCAAAATATGCCCATTATGCTCAACGCCGAAAGCAAACCCTACTTCGTAGATGTATTTGTTGCTTTCCAACTAGGCAAACGTTGGTAAGTATTTTCGTAAATTGCACGCCCATATGCAGGAACTTCCAGTTATAAGCTCAGCAGCAGCTACCGAAACAAGAACAAAAAAACCCAATTGGCTCAGAGTTAAACTGCCAATCGGCGAAAACTATCGCAATGTTCGAAATCTGGTAGATACACACAAACTGCACACCATCTGCGAAAGCGGAAACTGTCCCAATATGGGCGAATGCTGGGGCGAAGGCACTGCCACATTTATGATACTCGGCAACATCTGCACCCGCTCCTGCGGCTTCTGCGCTGTTGCCACTGGTCGTCCCGAACCTGTCGATTGGGACGAGCCTCAGCGCGTAGCAGAGGCTATCTACCTCATGAAGGTCAAACACGCCGTTATTACCTCTGTAGATAGAGACGAACTTAAAGACGGTGGCTCCATCATCTGGGCCAATACCGTAAAAGCTGTTCGCGCGCTCAACCCCAATACCACACTCGAAACCCTAATCCCCGACTTCAAAGGCGACTGGGACAACCTTCAGCGCATCATAGATGTAGCACCAGAGGTAGTCTCTCACAATATCGAAACCGTCGAAAGACTCACTCGCAAAGTACGCATACAGGCCAAATACCACCGCAGCATGGAGGTCATCCGCCGACTCAAAGACGGTGGCATGCGCACCAAAAGCGGCATCATGCTCGGCCTTGGCGAAGAAAAAGAAGAAGTACTACAAACCCTGAGAGACCTTGCCGACAATGGCATAGACGTTGTGACCATAGGTCAATACCTGCAACCCACACAGAAACACCTGCCCGTGGTTCGCTTCGTTCACCCCGATGAGTTTGCTTTCTACAGAGAAGAAGGCTACAAAATGGGCATAGACTATGTAGAGAGTGGCCCACTCGTTCGCTCCTCTTATCACAGCGAGCGCCATGTGTTCGCAGGCGAAGGGCGCAAAAAATGGATGGAAGCCAAATCCGAATAACATCTTCATCTACAAAACACCCAACACCAGCAGTGCATTCAGCCCAATATTGGATAGACAAGCTCGCCCTCACACCTCATGTTGAGGGTGGAGCCTATGCAGAGGTCTATAGGGCTCAGCTCACCATACCCCAAAGCCACCTCACACCACAGCATCACGGCAGCCGCAGCATCATGACCTCCATCTACTTCCTCCTCCAGGCAGGCGAGTTCTCTGCACTCCACCGCATAGCCTCCGATGAGCTCTGGCATCACTACGATGGACACGAACTCGAAATTATCGAAATCACCACCTCCGCACAGCTCATCCACCATCGGCTCGGCACATCGCCCACAGCCTCCCCATTTGTCTGCATCTCAGCGGGCAGCTGGTTCGGCTCCCGCGTCGCCAATGGCGGCACCTACACCCTTTGCGGCTGCACAGTAGCCCCAGGGTTTCATTTCCATGATTTCCAACTCGCCAATCGTCAGGAATTAATAAACACCTACCCACAATACCAACATATTATCACCCAGCTCACCCGCATTTAAGTAGTCAGCACCCAGTTTTCCATATTTTATCCCGGGCATACTTTGATTTCTATTATTTTGTTGCTAATTTTATACCCAGAGTACAACACTATTCATTTACTAAAACTAACCGTATGAAACTTGGAATTTTCTCGGGTATATTGATGACTGTAGCAGTATCATTGCTCAGCACAAACGACGTAAGCGCTCGCAACTGCAGTGGCAAAGAAAGCTGCTGCAAAAAAGAATGGCGCGGTTGCCACCGTAGCAACTGGCACAGAGGTCATGGCTATTACTATGGTCCAGATGGCTACTACGCTAAAAACAAAAAAGGCAACTGCTGTGCTAAAGAAGAAAAAAGCTGCGCTAAGTCTTGCGCTAGCAAATGCGAACCAATGACCTACAAGCGTGCACGCTATACAGAGTGTTGCGGTCACGGCAAACTTAAGACAGTAAACTAATCTACAGGCGCTTATAGCCGCACATTACAAATACACTAGTCGCCCCATACATCTGTGGGGCGACTTTATTTTTTATATACCCAGCCACTATCCCCACCCACACACTATCAAGTCAATAGCAATAGCATCACCATACCTACCAGCCCTTCACCACTCATCACCTTTTGCACCCCCCCACTGCACACCCACACCTTGCGCCATTAGTTCCACCCCAGCTTTATCCCTAGCCATTCACATACCACACCACACATGTATATCATTGGGGCATCACCGTCCCGCTCCCCATCCACCACCAGTGGCGTTGGCACCGTTCGGGCTATCGAATCACTATCGGGCTTTTCCCATCCGCTTACAAGCACATATCCTAAAGCACCTCACCCCACTACCCTAGCACCGCCTCCAGTATCTTGTTTACGTCAAATATCTCCTCCTCACTCCTATACGGGAACTCCGTTACATCTCCAGGTATACTATACTTGCTAAATACGGCATTCCTTAGCTCTGGTTTCAGTGTTGGCGCATTAGCTAATATGTTATTATGTAGTGTATAGCCCAGCTGCTCCGGACTGTTAGCTATCCAGCACACTACCGATGGCAAACCCAACGCTGCAGCCGTATGCTGCGCAAAACTATCTATAAACAACCGCTTTTCACTCATGCTTATCAGCACTGCCAATGCCCTGAATTCCGCCTGCACTGGGTAAACCCCTTGCAACCCTAGCTGATCCTGTCTACGTATGTGTGCTATTGAATAATGTTGTTGCAGCTCATTTACTAATTGTTGCGCTACACCTATCGGCATATCTCGTGGCCAAGAATACTGATCTCCCTGCGGTGAGATACCACCGTTCGTCTGTAGCACCATTATCGGCTTCGGCGATGAAAATAATGCCCCATACTGACTCCGCTCTTTCGCTGTCAAATACAACTCTGGCTGCTCTCCATTATACGCTACACCACACAGCTTACACCACACCTCTATCAGGTGACCACGCTTATAGATGTAGTCCGCTTCAAGATACGGATCATGAAGCAACAACAACGTATCCTGTTGCTCTATATGCTGTGCATAAAAGTATTGAAGATGATTAAACCCCAAAGACATATCCACATTCGGATTGGGGGCAAAAACCTCCGGATAACCTGTCAATACTATCAATTTACTTTCTGGGTATTGCCTCTTTATAGCCTTGCATACTGCCGTTGCTAATACACTTTTTCCTATGCCGCCATTCACTTGCAGCACTATCTTTTGGGGTTGTTGGGCTCTATTATTCATTTGCTTTTTTGCCATTAGTTACCATTGTTTCACTATCCTATTTACATAGTGTCCATTCACACGCACCATATACAACCCAGCGGGCAGTTGCCCCACAGCTAGCCTGGCACTTCGCTCCCCACCACCTGCACCATGCAGCACCAGCTGCCCCACAGCATTATATAGAGCCACTTCTTGTATAGCCTCCTCACTACGCACATTCAGCTCATCCAGCATTGGGTTAGGGTACACTTTTACCTCCCTTACCTCACTATTTACATCAGTCACATTTAGTGGCAGGCACTCAGGGTTGAAAGTTACTTTACGGATACGACCACTAGTTTCTGAGATGTACAAATTTCCACAGGAATCTACTGACAATTGAGATACATTATTATCCAAAGATGCCAATGTAGCAGGCCCTCCATCTCCAGTATATGAACCAACTCCATTACCAGCCACGCTTTGTATAATTCCATTCATTTTCACCCTGAACACTCTTTTGTTATAATTATCCGATATATACAAATTCCCAACGGCGTCAATAGTTATTCTGTTGGGTTGTATCTGTGCTTCAGTTGCTGGTATCTCATCTTTAACATAAACCCAATTCCCATTTCCAGCAACTGTAGTTATTGTTCTTGATTTATTAATTTTCCTGACCACGTTTGCATATGAGTCAGCTACATATAAATTTCCATCTCTATCCATTGCTAAACCTGTCGGATTTAGCTTAGCTGCGGTTGCATGTCCTCCATCTCCACTGTAACCAACTTCACCAGTTCCTGCATAGGTACTAATGAAACCATTTATATCAACCATCCTAACTCTCCTTGATGTATAATCAGCAATATAAATGTTACCAATAGTATCTAACAATATGTCAGTGGGATGTATTTGAGCATTTGTTGCTAATATTCCATCTCCATTATACCCAATTGTCCCGTTTCCAGCAACTGTAGTTATAATACCAGTATGTACATCTACCTTTCTAACTCGATAATTATTTGCATCTGCAATGTATAGATTCCCAAATTTATCGAGAGATACTGCCTCTGGTGTGTTCAATTTTGCCCAAATAGCATTCCCGCCATCTCCACTAAAACCACTTAAACCGTCTCCAACTATCGTATTTACAATCCCTAAATTATCAACTCTTCTTATGCGATTACCTCCAAGCCCTGAACAAAAAATAAATGCTCCGTTTTTATCAAAAACACTCCCACTAGGATCAATTATCTTAGTCGTAGTGGCTGAACAATTTTCGCAAAAAATACTACCACCACCAACAAAAGTTGTTATGATTTGCCCATTAAGGATTAACGGGAACAAAACTATAGCAATCAAAAGTTTCATATAAAACCAAATTATACGAGTATAGCAATTTTAGTCCCAGCAGGCAATCCAAGTGCTGGTGCTGGAAGTGCCCAAAAAGTAAGAGTATTTACTGGGTACCCACCTGGCACATAAGCAGGCGTATTCACCGCATTCAAACACTCTACATGAAACGTATTCGGTGCCACTGCCGTAATTCCAATACCTGCTATAAACACATTATTTAACCCACCAACATTATTCCCACTACCCCCCAATATAGACGAAAACGCACCAGTTGTAATGTTGCTCACTACAACCCCCATATTTATACCATTCCTTGCAATCATTGTTTCACTATCCTGTTTACAAATTGTCCATTCACACGCACCATATACACCCCAGCGGGCAGTTGCCCCAAAGCTAGCCTGGCACTTTGCTGCCCACCACCTGCACCATGCAGCACCAGCTGCCCCACAGCATTATATAGAGCTACTTCTTGTATAGCCTCCTCACTATGCACACTCAGCTCATCCAGCACTGGGTTAGGGTACACTTTTATCTCCTTTACCTCACTATTTACATCAGTCACATTTAGTGGCAAGCACTCAGGGTTGAATGTTACTTTGCGAATGCGTTTATTGCCAAAATCAGCAATATATACATTGCCACACTTGTCCAACGATACTGACTGCGGAAAAGAAACTTTTGCATTTGTGGCCAAATCCTCATCTCCACTATACCCATTAATTCCAGTACCAGCTATAGTTCTAATTATTCCGAAAGTATCTATCTTTTCAATTCTATGGTTCACACCATCTGCTATGTATATATTACCAGTATCATCAATTGCGATTCCTAATGGACTAATATTACATGAAGTAGCTTGTATGTTATCACCAGAGTAAGGTGTTCTTATGTTATCACCTGTTCCTGCAACTCGTGATATAACTCCTGTACTAACGTTAATTTTTCTGATTGAACCTGTTGAATCAGAAAAATAAATATTGCCAAATTTGTCAGAAGCTAGCCCTACAGAATAACTTATATTTGTAGTATTAGCTAAAACGCCTTCACCTGTGTAACCGGGCATCCCAGTTCCTGCAATAGACAATACAACTCCTGTTGAGTTAACTTTTCTTATCTTTCTTTCACAGCTAAAGTATAAATTACCCAAATTATCAATACATACCCCTCCTCCTACCGTAGTTGCAGCCGTTGCTAATCCTCCATCACCACTACTCCCACCAATACCTGTTCCTACTACTGTAGTTACGAAACCAGTGCTTTTTGTGATTTTTCTTATCCTATAATTCCCCCCATCACCAAAAATAATATTACCACTAAGTTGATCGCTAGACAAAATACCAACACCATTTACTTGAGCTTCAGTCCCTAATTTATTATCTCCATTAAATCCCAATACCCCAGTTCCAGCAACTGTTACTATTGTTTTAGTATTAGCATCTACTTTAAGTACCCTGTCATTATCTGCTATGTAAACATCACCATATTTATCAACGCATACATACGCAGCTCTACTTAATTCTGAAGCTGTTGCTAGACCTCCCTCCCCCCAATAACCTGCATGCCCAGTTGAGCCACCGGCAATAGTTGTGATAATCTGACAAAAAGATGAATTAATTATAAATATATTTACTAAAAATAAAAGACCAAAAATCCTAAACGTCATAGAGTATGCATTTTATACAAATCACTTTATATACAAAGGACTGGCAGCCAAACCTGTTCCTGGTGCCACTGTGGTGTAAATTTGACCAACTGGTAATGCTGCCCATAATGGAACCGTGTTAACAACTGGAATATTTTGCATAACTAGTTTCTCCACATGAAACGTATTGGGTGCCACAGCCGTCACATTCTGTCCAAATATACCTGCATAGGCAAAACCACCATCATTATTATCACTGCCACCAAATATTGCAGAACAGGCCCCAGATACTATATTACGTGCTCCACTTCCTATAAAACTAGCTATACCTCCAGCATTAATTGTATTTTCACACCCACTCACTATCGACGAACAACTTTCAAATATATTATTACCTATTCCTGCACCTATCAAAGACCTTGATACGTTTATACTAGTTCCCACTGGCGATGTTATTCGATTATGATCTCCTGCTACTATAAAGTTTGCATACCCATTCTCTATTATATTCGCACCCCCTGTTCCCATTCCCGACAACACCGTATTCCCACATATCACATTGTTCAATCCACCTAATATTGCATTTACACCCACTGGGGCGCCTCCAGTATTATTGATATTATTGTCTAATCCTCCTCCTATAAATGAATAACAGCAATTAACCTGATTTCTAAATCCTCCAGTTATACTATTCCACAGCCCTGTTGTATTATTACACTGTCCACTACCTACAAAACTATGACTACTTCCCGGAACTACTGTGTTATTTTGCCCTCCACCTATTGCATTCCAACTACCCCTTATATTATTATTTTGCCCTCCACCTATGAAAGAATGATTTGATTGTGCATTAATCGTATTTGTCTCTCCTCCTACTATAGCATTATGAGTAGTTACTGGGCCCTGACCAGAATCTATTACATTCGATACTCCTCCTCCTATGAAACTAAAACTAGCAGCTCCCAATCCTGGTATAATATTAGCAACTCTATTACAAGTACCTCCAGCTATTACACTATTTTCAGAAAATGCATTTATATTGTTAAGCACTCCCCCTCCTATAAAACTACCATTCGATCCTTGTTGCACAAAATTGGCTGTTCCTCCTCCTACAAAAGAATGACAGTTATTAAATATACAGTTTTGCATACCTCCAAATACAGCCGAAAAGAAACTATTCTGTGTTACTACATTTCCAGACCCTCCTCCTATAGCACCATGCTCCGCAAATACAAAATTCTGTGTACCTCCCGCTACAGTACCGTGTAGCCCATCTATCCTATTACTCACGCCTCCGCCTATAGTTGCTCCTACAGTTTGGGGGAAAATACAATTGCTCCTACCTCCACCAATAGTATTTTCAGACGAATTTGCCACGGTATTAGTATCTATGCAGTTAAAAAGCCCACCACCTATCACACTAAACAATGCACCACAGTTGGCCGGCCCCGCTCCTGAAGCTGTAGCAATAGTATTACTACAGCCACCTCCAATTTTACTAAAATTCGAATTCTGATGAATAGTATTTGACTCTCCTCCGCTTATCACACTACTGCACGAGTCGGGACCTATCGTATTTATTTGACCACCTCCTATCACACCAGCTGCCGACATAGCAAAAATCTGATTTATAAGACCACCTCCTACAAAAGAGTCTCTGGCTTCTATCCTATTTGCTGCACCTCCACCTATCAGGCTACAGTTAGCACCTACTGCTATATTGTTACCCAACCCATTTACTATAGCACTACTATCAGCATCCACTACATGGTTACTACCATTCCCTATAAACGAAAAAGTACCAGATGCAGTATTGAAGCCTGTCATGCCTGTCATCCCACCATTACCTATAAAAGAGTTTCTACCCGATGCAATATTACCATTGCCGTTTCCTACATAGCCAAATCTACCACACACCACATTGCCATCCCCATTACCTATATATCCATAATCACTCGGTACTCCCCCTCCTGTCCCTTCTATTCTATTATTATTTCCAGTTCCTATATGGTTAAAAAATCCACAAGCATTATTTGTATCACCGTTTTGTATAACATTAAAGCAACCGCCTGTTGCATTGCGTAGTCCATTTCCAATCAAATTATAAATACCGTTATTAGAGGGAGGACCTGCCGCAAAAATAGATATGATATTATTGGCTCCGTTTAAAATAGTAGACACATCCCCATCTACTAAATTCGTACCACCAGGCAAACCAGCAGCCATAGGGCCACCTAATACTGCAGAAAAATTCCCATTTACTGTTCCAGCAAAAAATGTAGAAGTATCATCAGAACGTTGTGTAGTGGTTCCAATTAACGATGGATCCCAAAAGGTGTTAAAAGACATAATTTTTCAATTTTTGGTGTTATAAATAATTTCTTTTTAGCAGACCTACTTTCTTTGTTTCTAATAAGCCATAATCGAATTTAGGGAAACTTTTTATTCAAATCAAAATTTTCACCACAATTATTTTTTTTAATGAGTAAAGAAAGAAGTACCAAATCACATAATACATTGATTATCAACACATTATGCAATCCCCCTATAAAACCACAATCCCTATGAAAAAACTTATAAATACCCCATCATTCAGAAAAAACAACAATACCCTACTCATCACACCATTCCTCTTATACTATAATTCCGAAAATTCCGATTCAGACTAAAAATAACACCACTCACAATTCCCAACATCCCAATTCAGCCAAAAAATCACACCTCCCACCCTTCATGAAATATCAAATATATCCTAATCTATACAAAACTACATCTCCCCCAAACTGTTCAACCACAAAAATCTTCCTACTACACTTACCATCACATTAAGGCAATATACATAAAGCCCAACCAGCCCGCATCTACACCCAAAACACCCGCAAAAATCAGTCAAAAAACTGTATTAAGCTCAACAGATAAGTGTACTAAACTGCACAGTTTACTGTACCATCCTGCACACTTATCTGTACCATCCTCAAAACCCATTTTGGTCAATCTTTACTCCCGCACTACATTCGCCCACCTAAAACCAATTCCATGAAACAAAGCCAGAAAAACAGGGCGCAGCACCTCTATGCGCAGTCCAACCTCTCCAAAACCGAAATCGCAAAAGCCGTCGGTGTTAGCCGTCGCATCATCACCTACTGGGCCTCTGCTGGCGACTGGGATGCACTCCGACACGCATCCCGTGCCATGCCCACCCTCATTGCCGAAAAACTCTACCGACTCGTCGATGGCGTAGCCTCTAGCCTCTTGGCCGACCCATACGCCCTCCACAACATCACTACCAAGCAAGCACAAACTATCCACCTGCTCACCACCTCCATCAAGCGCATCAAAAACGGCTGCACCCTTGGCGAAACCATGGAGCAGCAAAACCATTTCCTCGATGGACTCCAGCGGCGAAACCCCACCCTCGCCGAGCAAATCGTCCCTTATATCGACGAATACAACAGCTGCCAGGCATCCTTCTCTAATGTCACCTACCCCACCAGCCAATACGCCCCCGATGGCTCCATACCCTTTCCCGTCGAGCAAATCACCGAAAACGCCCTCGACCGTCAAGACCACACCCAGCTCCAATCCGAAATTGAAGAATTCCTCATCACCAAACAAGCCAACGAAAACAGCACACATAACACCCCTTCACCACACAAAACCACCCATCAATCATCAAAGTCCCCCACCAAAGCAGCAACAACAGCCCCCAAACCCCGCTCCCACAACCGCACACCCACCAAAAGAAAAATCATCCGACTCAAAAAGAACAAACCCAAAAACAAGCCCAATAAAATACCCCAAACCAATCCCAACAACACAAAAGAACAACAGCAGCATAATACCCCGCAAAAACAACCTCTAACTGATACAGACACCACAAAAAAGCCCAATAGCGAACCCACCCCCGAACCCCGACCAACGACTTTAGTTGCCGTAGAACCCAGAACCAACCCCCTAATACAAGCACCACCACCTACCCTAAACCAGCAGCCCCAACCATGAACCCACATAGGCAAATAAGAAAAGTTGCCCAATGCTTCGCACTCACACTCCGCACCCGCGCTCACCTTAGCCGCGGAGCGATCGCAATAATGGGGTCCTTTTGTTTGCTACTTTATTTTGGACAAGCAAAATAAAGTAGGAGCACCCGGGCAGAATAACACAAGCAAACAACACAACAAAAACAACACAAGCAGAACAACACAAGCAAAACAGCACAAACAGACATCACAAAGAAAAACACAAGCACACATCACAAAAAAGCCCCATAGCGAACCCAACCCCGAACCCAGATCTACGACTTTAGTTGCCGTAGATGCCAGAACTGAACCCCTAATACAAGCACCACCCCCAACCCTAAACCAGCAGCCACAACTATGAACCCACATAGGCAAATAAGAAAAGTTGCCCAATGCCTTTCCCCCACAGTTCAGCGTCTAGCTAGCCATTATTGCCGCGGAGCGATCGCAATAATGGTGTCCTTTTGTTTGCTACTTTATTTTGGACAAGCAAAATAAAGTAGGAGCACCCGGGCAGAATAACACAAGCAGAATAACACTAGAGAAACAACACAAACAGAACAACACAAGAAAAACAATACATATAGAGATCACAAACAGACATCACAAAAAAGCCCCATAGCGAACCGAAATCTGAACCCCGACCAACGACTTTAGTTGCCGTAGACCCCAGAACCAAAAGCTAAAAAAGAAGACAAAACCATGCCCCAGCAAAAAGTCAAAAGAACCAACCACCATAGGCAAATAAGAAAAGTT